>DATDFH010000357.1:0-4704 GCA_036522715.1 Verrucomicrobiia bacterium | reverse complement strand
ACGCGCCGGACTTCACCAAGCCGCTCGGCAAGGAGTGGTCGGTGGTCAAGGGCACGTGGACGACGGACGGTGGCGAGTTGCGCGGCGATGAAGTGCCTGCCGACAAGCACGCTGCCGTGCTCTGGCATCCGGGCAAGATCGAGTCGCTCATCATCACGTGCGAGTTTCGCCTCAACAAGACGGGCACGTTTTATGTCGGCTTCGATGGCGCAAAGCACGTGGGCCGGCTGGTGATTCGCACGAACTCCGTCGGGCTTTATGAGGACGCCCCGGATACGAATCTGAAACCCGGCGAAAAATCAAAGAGCCATCCGCTCGCGACCTACGCGCCGAAGCTCAAGCCCGACAAGTGGTATCCGCTCACGCTGGAAATCCGCGGCGACGAAATGGCCGCGCTGGTGAACGGCATCCAGCTCAAGGGACAACATCCGTTCCTCGCGTCGCCGAAGCAGCGCTTCTGGTTCGCGGTGAGCGGAACGAACCTGCGCATCCGCAATTTGAAAGTTTTTGAGGCGAAGGCGAATCCCGACTGGCCAAACCTCAAGGGACAATTTGGAAAATGACTGACGCCCCACTTCGTCGGTTCAATCCGGCCACCCGGCCGCCTGGCCTCGTCCTCGCGGGACTGATGGCAATCCAGTGCGTGCTGACTGCTTCGTTCGCCCACGCGGGCGCGGCGCTGCCGGCCGGCAAATCGAAGATCACGCTGCCGCTCAACGGAAAGCCCATCGACGTTTTCACCTATCGCCCGGCGAACTTCACGAACGGTCCGCTGCTGGTGGTCATGCACGGCAAGGGACGCAACGCCGATGGCTACCGCGATTACGCCATGCCAATTGCCGACACATTCGGAATGCTCGTCGCCACGCCGTTCTTCGACACGAACCGCTTTTCCACCGATGTTTACCAGCGGGGCAACGTGGTCAAAAAAAGCAAGGTGCAGCCGAAGGAGGAATGGACTTACAGCTACATCCCGAAGCTCGTCGCTGAAATCCGCCGGCGCGAAGGACGCCCGGACATGCTGTATTATCTCATCGGCCACTCGGCCGGCGGGCAGTTCAACACGCGGCTGGCGGCGTTTCTGCCCGGCGAGGCGGTGCGCATCGTCGCGGCGAATCCTGGCTCGCATCTTTTTCCCACGCGCGATCTGCCCTTCCCCTACGGCTTCGGCGAATTGCCCGCTGAACTCGGCGGTGATGATGCGATCAAGCGTTACCTCGCCGCACCGCTCACACTTTTTCTTGGCACCGCCGACACGCTGCCCAAGGACCTCGATGTGACGCCGACCGCGATGAAGCAGGGCGCGACACGCATCGAGCGCGGGCGGAATTGCTTCAAACTCGCCGAGTCGGTCGCGAAGAAAAATGGCTGGCCGTTTGGCTGGCGTGCCGTCGAGGCTGAGGGCATCGGCCATTCCGGCGCGAAAATGTTGGGGCACCCGAACGCGGGCGTCGCATTGCTCGGCGACAAGTGCCTCACCGAACCGCCGGGCAAGGCCGCGTTGATGAAAAAGGGAAGTGCGTCCGCAGCCGCACCGAACTCCCGGTGAAACTTTTCTCCTCACTCGCCACGTCTGAAGAACACTCATGAACAACTCCCTCGCCCGCCTCGTGCTCGTTGCAGTCATCGTCGCCCAAGGTTTGCTCGCCCCGCTTTCGGCGCGTGCCGCATCGCGCCCGCCCAACATCGTCTTCATCATGGCCGACGACCTCGGCTACACGGACGTGGCGTGCTTCGGCAGCAAGTACTACGAGACGCCGAACATCGACCGGCTCGCGACGCAGGGCATGAAGCTCACGAGCCATCATCATTGCCAGAACTGCACACCCACGCGCGCGGCGTTGATGAGCGGCCAGTACGGCGCGCGCACCGGCTCCTACACCGTTGGCGGCATCGACCGCTTCGAGTGGCAATCGCGCCCGCTACGGCCGGTGGACAACGTGACCGAACTGCCGCTCGACCGCGACATCATCGCCAAGCAACTCAAGGCCGCCGGCTACGCGACCGGCATGTTCGGCAAATGGCACATCGGGCAGCGCGGCGACTACCTGCCGGGCAAGCGCGGCTTCGACGAGGCGATCGTCAGCATGGGCCGGCATTTTGATTTTGAGACGAATCCCAAGACCGATTATCCGCAGGGCACCTACCTCGCCGACTTTCTCACGGACAAGGCGGTGGATTTCATCACGCGCCATAAGGACCATCCGTTTTTCCTCTACCTCCCGCACTTCGGCGTCCACTCGCCGCATCAGGCGAAGGCCGACCTCATCGCGAAATTCAAACCCAAGCCCGGAGTCGGCGGCCACAACAACCCCACGTACGCCGCGATGATTGCCAGCGTGGACGACAGCGTGGGCCGCGTGATGAAGACGCTCGATGAGTTGAAACTCGCCGACAACACCGTGCTCATCTTCACCAGCGACAACGGCGGCGTGGGCGGCTACAACCGCCCCGACGGCCTCATCCGCGAGCCGGGCAACGAATCCAAGAAGAAGAAAGCGAAGGCCAACGACGAGGACGGCGGCGGCATCACCGACAACGCCCCGCTCCGCAGTGGCAAAGGCTCGCTCTACGAGGGCGGCACGCGCGAGCCCTTCATCGTCCGCTGGCCCGGCGTCACCAAGCCCGGCAGCATGTGCGACGTGCCGACCATCCATGTGGACATCTTCCCGACCTTCCTCGAAATCGGTTCGGCGCCCAAGCCGCGCCAGGTGCTCGACGGCGAGAGCCTCGTGAAACTGTTCCGCGACCCGGCCGCGAAGCTCCAGCGCGACGCCATCTACCAACACTTCCCCGGCTACCTCGGTTCTGGCCCCGGCCTCTGGCGCACGACGCCCGTGAGTCTCATCCAGAGCGGCGACTGGAAGCTCATGGAGTATCTGGAGGACGGCCACCTCGAACTCTACAATCTCCGCGACGACATCGGCGAAAAGAAGAATCTCGCGAAGGAAATGCCCGACAGGGCGAAGGAACTTCACGCCCGCCTCGTTGCCTGGCGCGCGGAAATCAAAGCGCCCATGCCCGCGCCGAACAAAGGCGATTCCGCTCCGCCTGCGAAGAAGACGGGAAAGGGCAAGAACAAGAAGAAGGCGGCTGTCGAGTGACGACCTGCCAGCCGAAGCGTTCCTTCACTCGACAGTCCGCGCCGCGCCGCGTTACACTTCGCGTCCATGAAGCCCCGTCCGCCCGCCTGGTGTTGGATTCTTGGTCTGGCCTTCGCGTATTGTTCGGCGAGCTTCGGCGCCACGCTCCAGATTGATCTGCCAGACGGACTGGTTGCCGAACTCGTCGCCACGCCGCCCTTGGTGGCGCATCCCATCATGGCGGCCCTCGGCGAGCGCGGAAAACTGTTCGTCGGCGACGCCGTAGGGACGAACCTCAACAAGGTCGGGCTGGAAAAGGAGTTGCCCAATCGCGTGCTGCTCCTCACCGACACGAACGGCGACGGCGTTTATGACAAGGTCACGGTCTTCGCCGACAAGATGACCTTTCCGCAGGGTGGCGCGTGGCTCGACGGTTCGCTTTACGTCGCCTCACCACCCGGCATCTGGAAGTTGACCGACACCGACGGCGACGGCGTGGCGGACCAGCGCGAGATGATCGTGGGCGGCTTTGAATACACCGGCAATGCCGCCGATGTTCACGGGCCGTTCCTCCATCCGAACGCCCGCCTCTACTGGTGCCACGGCCGCAAGGGCCACGAGGTGAAACAAAAGGATGGCACGCTCGTCCACGCCGGTCTTGCCTCGGGCATCTGGTCGTGCCGGCCCGACGGCTCGGACGTGCGCTGGCACGCGCTCGCCTGCTCGGACAATCCGACCGAAATCGATTTCACTCCCGAGGGTGAAATCATCGGCACAGTGAATCTCTTCTACAGCAACCCGCGCGGCGACACGATCATGCACTGGTTGCACGGCGGCGTGTATCCGCGCGAGGATCAGCTCAAAGCCATCGTCGGCCTGCCGCGCACACTCGATGTGATGCCGGTCGTCCACAACTTCGGCCACGTGGCGGTGTCCGGTTGCGCGTTCTACCACAGCGGCGCGCTGAATCCCGGTTGGCGCGGCAACCTGTTCGTCGTTCACTTCAACACCCAGCGCGTCACGCGCATGGAGGTCACGCCCGACGGCGCCACCTACAAGGTCGCCGAGCGCGAGTTCCTCAAGCTGCGCAATCCCGACGCGCACCTCACCGATGTGCTCGAGGACCGTGACGGCTCGCTGCTCGTCGTGGACACCGGCGGCTGGTTCCGCATCGGCTGCCCGTCGTCGCTCATGGCCAAGCCCGACATCGCGGGCGGCATTTATCGCATTCGCCCGAAAGGCGCTCCGGCGAAGGTCGAACCGTGGGGCATCGCGTGCGCGAAGGTCTGGGAACTTGCGCGCAAAGGCGACGCCGACAGCGTGAAGCAACTCACTGCGTTGCTCGGTGGAAAGGACGCGAGCGTTGCGCGCGCCGCAGGCAACGCACTCGCGTCACTCGCCAAACCCGACGCCGCGAAGGGGCTCATCACCGCGCTCAATCACAAGGACGCTGGCGTCCAACTCGCCGCCGCGCACGCGCTCGGCACCTTGCCGTCGCTTGACAAGCGAGCGGTGTCCGCGTTGTTGCGCCGGCTCGAAGGTGACGTCGACCGTTCGGTGGAACACCAGATGATGGATGCGCTGTTGCGGGCCAACCAGCCCGCGCCGCTGGTCGAGGCGC
>DATDFH010000356.1:0-4434 GCA_036522715.1 Verrucomicrobiia bacterium | reverse complement strand
CCGGAACGCCCATGAGCTTGGCGCGTTCGACGACTTTCACGGCATCAAGCGCTTTGCAACTGATGACGACGCGTGATTGCGTTTCGCCGAAGAGCAAGGTGTCCAAACGGTGGGGCGAGACTCCGTCGAGCCCTGACTTTTCCCCGCCTTCGGATGTTTGGGCTCGAGAGGACTCTCGCCCCACCGATGAAAGGTCAATCGTCGCGCCAATTAGGCGCGGCGTTTCGCGGGCGATAAGCTGACTGATGCAGCTTTCCGCGAGCGCGACGGTGAGGCCGCCTTCGCTGCAATCGTGTGCGCTCTTCACGAGGCCGGATTGGATCAGGCCGAGGAGCGTGGTGTGCAGCGTCTTCGCGACTTCGAGGTCGCAGCGCGGCGGCGAACCGTTTTTCTTGCCGTGGATGACTTGCAGATACGCGCTGCCGCCGAGACCGAAGATCGGGTCGGTTTGGTCCACCGCTTCGCCGAGCAGGATGATGGCGTCGCCTTCGTCCTTGAACCATTGCGTGGTGACGTGCTCCGGCTTGTCGATGAGGCCGACGACGGAAATCGTGGGCGTCGGATCAATCGGGCCGGCGGGGCTTTGATTGTAGAGCGAGCAATTGCCGCCGGTGACGGGCGCGTTGAATGCGCGGCACGCCTCGGCCAGGCCACGCACGCTTTCCTTGATCTGCCAGAACAGCTCGGGCTTGAGCGGGCTGGGCATGTTGAGGTTGTCGGTCGCGCCGAGCGGCACCGCGCCGGAGCACGCGAGGTTGCGGCACGCCTCGGTGACAGCGATTTTCCCGCCCTCATACGGATCGAGATAAACGTAGGCGCCGTTGCAGTCCACGGTCATCGCGATGAGCTTCTCCGGGAAGTGCGGAGTGCGGAGTGCGGAGTGCGGAGTGGTGGACTGTTGCGCGGCGCATTCCTCAGCGGTGATGGGCAAACTGTCGGCCTTGAGACGGATCACCGCGGCGTCGCTGCCGGGCAGGACGACCGAGCCGTCGCGCACCATGTGGTCGTATTGGCGATAGACCCAGTTCTTCGAGGCGATGCTCGGCCACGCAAGCAGCTTCTTCAAATCAGCGATGGGCGACTTGGTATCGGCGATTCCGTCGAGACGAAACGCGCGCACTTCCTTCAAATAATCCGGCTCCTTCGCGTCACGGAAATAAATCGGCGCCTCGTCGGTGAGCTTCTTAGCGGGAATGTCGGCGACAACTTTACCACCGTGACGCACGATCATCCGGCCGGAGTCGGTCACGACGCCAATCTCCGCCCACGGCAAGTCCCACTTGTCGAAGATGCGCTTCACTTCCCCCTCACGGCCCTTCTTCACGACGATCAACATGCGCTCCTGCGACTCGGAGAGCATGATCTCGTAGCTGCTCATGTTCGGCGCGCGCTGGGGAACCTTGTCGAGTTCAATCTCGATGCCGGTGCCGGCGCGCGCGGCGGTCTCGCACGTCGAGCAGGTGAGGCCGGCGGCGCCCATGTCCTGCATGCCGGCAACGCAACCAGTCGCGAGCAGTTCGAGGCACGCTTCGCACACAAGCTTCTCCATGAACGGATCGCCCACCTGCACCGCGCCGCGCTGTTGCTCGGCGGATTCCTCGGTCAAATCTTGCGACGCGAACGCCGCACCCGCCAAGCCGTCACGCCCCGTGGCAGGACCGACGTAGAAGACCGGGTTGCCCACGCCCTTGGCCGCGCCGCGCGTGATCTGCTCGTGACGCAGCACACCGAGGCAGAACGCGTTCACCAGCGGGTTGCCCTCGTAGCTCTTGTCGAAATAGACCTCGCCCGCGATGGTCGGGATGCCGAAGCAATTGCCATAATGCGCGATGCCGCTGACCACGCCCGCAAACAATCTTCGATTGTTGGCAATTTCAGATTTCAAATTTGAAATCTCAGATTCGCCGTTGGTGATCGGCCCGAACCTCAGTGAGTTCACCGCGCACACCGGCCGCGCGCCCATCGTGAAGATGTCGCGCACGATGCCGCCCACGCCCGTGGCCGCGCCTTGAAACGGTTCCACCGCACTCGGATGATTGTGCGACTCGATCTTGAACGCGATCGCCACGCCGTCGCCGATGTCGATGATGCCCGCGTTCTCCTCGCCCGCGCCGACGAGGATCTTCGGCGACTTGGTCGGGAAAGTCTTCAGCAGCGGGCGGGTGTTTTTATAGGAGCAGTGCTCCGACCACATGACACTGAAGATGCCCAGTTCGGTGTAGCCCGGTTCGCGGCCGAGGATTTCAGTGATCTTCTTGTATTCGTCGCGGTTGAGCCCGTGCTTGGCGACGAGTTCGGGAGTGATGTCGGGTTCGGTCATCGGAAATCTTCAGGGCAGCAAGTCACGCCGCCTTCGCGACGCGGTTCGCTTCGAGCCAGTGGATCATGCTCTCGAAGACAAGTTTGCCATCGTCACAACCCAGCAGCGATTCGCACGCGCGCTCCGGATGCGGCATCAGGCCGGCGACGTTGCGGCGTTCGTTGCAGATGCCGGCGATGTTGAGCAGCGAGCCGTTCGGGTTCGCGCGTTCGGTCACGCTCCCGTCCGCGTCGCAATACTGCCAGAGAATCTGGTCGTTCGCCTTGAGCTTCGTGAGCGTCGCCTCGTCGGCGAAGTAGCAGCCCTCGCCGTGCGCGATCGGGACACGGAGGAGTTTGCCCGGCGGAATTCTGCCCGTGAACGACGAGTCGGCGGTGACGGTCTTGAGCCAGATGTGTTCGCAGCGAAACTGGAGCGAGCGGTTGCGGATGAGCGCGCCGGGCAGCAGTTGCGCCTCGCAGAGCACCTGGAAGCCGTTGCAGATGCCGAGCACCAGGCCACCGTTGTCGGCGAACTGCTTGACCGCCTGCATCACCGGGCTGAAGCGCGCGATGGCACCGCAGCGCAGGTAATCGCCGTAGCTGAATCCGCCGGGCACGATCACGGCGTCGGCGTCGCCGAGCGAGGATTCCTTGTGCCACACGTAGCGCGCGTCGTGGCCGAAGACATCGCGCAGGACGTGGATGGCGTCCTGGTCGCAGTTCGAGGCGGGGAATTGGAGGACGGCGAAGTTCATGTTCGTAAGGAGCAAGGAGTGACGCGTAACCGGATTACGGATCACTCGTTGCTCATCATTCGACAATCTCCAGTTTGTAGTCCTCGATCACCGGGTTGCTCAAAAACTTGTGCGCCGCGTCGTTGAGCGCCTTTTGCGCGGCGGACTTGTCGGTGCCGGGCGCGAGGTCAATCTCGAGATACTTGCCCACGTGGACGCCGGCGACGCCCTTGTATCCCATGTGTTCGAGCGCGTTCTGGACGGTCTTGCCCTGCGGATCGAGGACGGCTTTTTTCGGTGTGATGATGATTTTGGCCTTCATGCAACGCTGCGACGCGGGCCACGCCCGCAAAACTCATTCGCATGTTGAGGAAGGAACCGGCGCGAGGCTAGAATAATTTCCGCCGCGCGCCGGCATCCAAGCCGCCCGCCGCCGCGTATCGGGAATGGATGCAGATGTCGAATGCCCGCGGCACCGGGCCGGAGCGCAGCGGGCACGGCGGTCCGCGGCGAACCGGGCCCGCTGCGGGCAGCGAGCGCCTCTGCACCGACATGATGCTCAACGGACAAGCTGAAGAGTCGGGCCAGACGCAATTGATCCGGCGCATCGCCGCGCAGGACAAGCAGGCGCTGGCGGAGCTGTACGACCAGGTGGCGTCGGTGCTCTTTGCCACATCATTCCGCATCCTGCGCGACCCGCACGAGGCCGAGGAAGTGATCCAGGACGTGTTCGTGCAAATCTGGAACAAGGCCGCCAGCTTCGACGCCGCGCTCGGCACGCCGTTCCACTGGACGGTGGGCATCGCGCGAAACCGGTCCATCGACCGTCTTCGCTCCCGGCAACGGCACACCGAGATGCTCACACGGTTGCAGACGTCGCTGGAGACAGAATTCATGGGCAAAGGGCCGCCGGTCGAAACCACATTGAGCGACGACGAACTCGCCGCCGTCCGCGCTGCGGTGCACGAACTTCCGGCCGACCAGCGACGCGCGCTGGAACTGGCGTTCTTCAGCGGCCTGACCCACGCCGAGATCGCGCAGGCCACGGGCGAGCCGCTCGGCACCGTGAAGGCGCGCATCCGCCGCGGGATGTTGAAACTGCGCGACACCTTACAGGCTTACGCATGATCACCGAACAACATCAAGATCGGGCCAGTCTCTACGCGCTCGGTGCGCTGGCGGAACCGGAGCAGCGCGCATTCGAGGCCGAACTGCGCGGCAACGCCGAACTGCGCGACCTCGTGCGCGGCTTCCAGCGCGCCGCCGATGCGCTCGCGCTCGCCGCGCCGCCGGCGGAACTGCCACGCGAGCTGAAGACCCGCGTGCTGGACCGCATCGGCACCGCGAGCAGTCCACATGCGACGCACTCGCGACGGCCTGCGCCGGAGTTGGTGGCCGG
>DATDFH010000355.1:0-2048 GCA_036522715.1 Verrucomicrobiia bacterium | reverse complement strand
GGCCTCGGCGCGAATGCCGCCGGCGACATGTTTTACACCGACAACCAAGGACCGTGGAACGGCGCGTGCAAATTGCAGTGGCTGAAACAGGGCGCCTTCGTCGGTCATCCCAAAGGAATGCGCTGGTTCGACGAGCCGGCGACGCGCGACACGATTACGAAAGCCGGACTGAAGAGACCGACCGAGCCGACGACCGAGAGCCGCCTTTACACCGAGGCGAAGAAGATTCCCGAACTTCTCCCGCCCGCGGTGTATTTCCCTTACCCGAAAATGGGCCAGAGCGCCGCGGGCATCGCGTGCGACCTCTCGCGCGGGAAGTTCGGCGGGTTCAATCAGCAACTTTTCGTCGGTGACCAGACGCACTCGACTGTAATGCGCGTGTTTCTCGAAAAGACGGCCGACGGTCGGAACTATCAGGGCGCGTGCTTTCCGTTCCGGCAGGGGTTCGACTCGGGCGCACTGTCGCTGGAGTTTGCGAGCGACGCGTCGCTGTTCGTCTTCGGCACCGACCGCGGTTGGGGCGCGCGCGGCGGCCATCCATTCGGGCTGCAACGCCTCGTTTGGACGGGCAGGACGCCGTTCGAGGTGCATGAGATGCGCGCCAAGCCCGACGGCTTCGAGCTGATTTTCACCGAGGCGGTGGATGCCGCGAGCGCCGGCCGGCCGGAGTCTTATTCCCTCGAAACCTACATCTACATCTACCACGAAACCTACGGCAGCCCCGAAGTGGATCAGACCAAGCCAACAATCAAAACCGCAAAAGTGTCGGAGGACAAACGCAGCGTCCGCCTCGTGATCGACGGCCTCGTCGAGGGCCACGTGCATGAACTGCACCTGCCCGGCGTTAAGTCTGCGAAGGGCGAGCCGCTGCTGCACGATGCGGCGTACTACACGCTGAACCAGATCCCAACGAACTGAAGCCACCGTCGGTTGGCGGGCGCATCCCGGCAGTCCGGGCGGGGAAGGGTGAGCGGGCAGGCAATATGATACGTGTAGGTATTATTTGATTGCGTTACAGTGAGGCGTGCGGAATAGTCACGCCGACTCAGCCGGTTCGCCGTTGTTGAACAGCAATGCCGGCACGACAAACATGACCGCCACGCGCGCAAGCTTCAGAGCGATTTGTTCCCTGGCGGTCGTGGCCATTGGGCTGGCCGCCTTGGCGGTTCGCGCGAGCGACCTGCCGAAGACCGACGCCGTGGCCACTGAGAATTCCTGGCCGATGTTCCGCGGCAATCCCTCGCTTACCGGCATTGCGCCCGGGAAACTCGGCGACAAGCTCTCGCTGCTCTGGACCTTCAAAGCCGGCCAACCCATCAAGTCCTCCGCCGCAGTGGTTGACGGCAAGGTCTTCATCGGCGGCGACGACCAGAAAGTTTACGCGCTCGATTTCGCCACGGGGAAAAAAGTGTGGGAGTTCAAGACCGAAGGGCCGATCGAATCCTCGCCGCTCGTGCTGGGCACGACCGTCTTCATCGGCTCCGGCGATGGGAAGGTTTATGCGCTCGCGGCGAAGGACGGGACGAAGCTCTGGGAGTTCAAGACCGAAGACAAGATTCTCGGCGCGCCCAACTGGGTGAAGTCCGACAAGGACGGCAAGCTCGCGATCCTCGTCGGCAGTTACGATTTCAAGCTCTACTCGCTCGACGCGCAGACGGGGAAATCGAACTGGGTTTACGAGACCGGCAATTACATCAACGGCTCGCCGGCCGTGCTCGACGCCATCACCGTCTTCGGCGGGTGCGACGCGGTGCTGCACGTCGTCAACATCCAGACCGGCGAGAAGGTGAAGGAGATTGACGGCGGCGCCTACATCGCCGGCTCGGTCGCGCTCGCCGACAACCGCGCCTACTACGGCCACTACGAGAACGAATTCCTCTGCGTGGACCTGCTGAAGGAAAAGACTGCGTGGACCTTCAAGGACCGCGCGTTTCCGTTCTTCGCCTCACCGGCAGTCATCGGCGACAAGGTCATCATCGGCGGGCGCGACAAGCGCGTGCGCGCGCTCAACCGCGCCGACGGCAAGGAACTCTGGTCATTCCCCACAC
>DATDFH010000354.1:0-5490 GCA_036522715.1 Verrucomicrobiia bacterium | reverse complement strand
GAAGGACATCCGCGAGAATTTCGACCGAACATTTCAAGGCGAGGCGAAGCCCGCCGCGCTCGCGCACCTTTTCAGCGGTGCGAACTGGGGCAAACTCAGCGGCGCGGCGCGCACCGAACCAGTGGAGGACTTGCCAACGTTGCTGACCGGGGCTGAGGCGACCGTGCAAGCGGAGAAGTTTGCGAAGTTCCGCGCCTTGGCGGAGAAGCGCGGCAGTCCCGAGCAGGGTAAGGAGATCTTCACGAGCGTCTGCCTCACGTGCCATCAGCAAGCAGGCAAGGGCGGCCAGATCGCGCCCGCGCTCGATGGCGTCGGCGTCACCGGCGTCGAGGCCTTGCTGCGAAACATCCTCACACCGAGCGCCGCGATGGAAGGCGGCTACCGCAAGTATCGCGTGGAGACCAACGACGGCGAACTCGTCGAGGGACTGTTCGTTTCCGAGGACGCAACCTCGATCGTGCTCCGCCAACCCAACGTCCCCGACCAGCGCATCCCGCGCGCGAACGTGAAGCGCGCCGCCTTCCTCACCATCTCCATGATGCCCGAAGGTCTGCTCGAAGGCATGAAGCCCGAACAGGTGAGCGACCTTTTCGCCTACTTGAAGTCACTGCGGTGAAACGCCGGTGGGGCGAGACTCCGCCGAGCCAAGTCGGCGTCTTGTTTTGACTGAAGGCTCGACGGAGTCTCGCCCCACCGGCGTGCGATTGCTTTCGCGGCGCCGCCCGGTATCGTCGCCGCGGTCAACGATGCTTCGCCGACACGCCACCACCCGAAGTCGTCTCCTGCTGGCGTGCGGCGCCGCACTGCTTCTCGCGGGATGCGATTCATCGAAACGAGCGCCACGGTCCGGACCGGAGATTTTCGCCAGTTGCCTGCTTTGCCACAGCACGAAGGAAATGCAACGCGGGCCAATCGTAGATGGTCTGCCGGCGTGGTACTCGGAGTGGCAGTTGAAGAAGTTTGCCGATGGCGTGCGTGGGCGGAATGCGGCGAACAAGTCGGAAGCGTTGATGGGCGCGGCTGAGGCGATCGTACACGATCCGGCTGATCGCCGGCGCGTGGCGGAACACATCGCGTCGCTGCCGCCGCGCAAACACCTGCTCACGGTGCGAGGCGACAAGGCGCGCGGGCGCGAGGTGTATCAGTCGTGCGTCGTCTGCCACGGCGTGAAGGGCAGCGAGGGGCGCGAGGATTTGAAAGGTCCGCCGCTCACGCCGTTGGAGGATTGGTATCAGCTCGACCAGTTGCGCAAATACAAGTCCGGCCTGCGCGGGACCAACTCGCCCGATGTGGAAGGCCAGTTGATGCGCGCGGCGGTGATGCAAATGAGCGAACAGGATTTCCGTGACGTGACCCGCTACATCGCGGAAGAGTTGGCGGTGACGAACGCTCCGACCAAGACGTATTGACCCATGACCGAACTGGTTCTTACCAACGTCCAGAAGGCTTTCCACGCTGCGAAAGGGCGCGGGGTGGTGGCCGTTCAGGGCGTAAGCCTCACGGTCGAGGCAGGCGAATTGATGGTGCTGGTCGGGCCGAGCGGATGCGGCAAGACGACGTTGCTGAGGCTCGTGGCGGGGTTGGAGACGATTGATGGAGGCACGATCACGCTGGCCGGCCGCGTCATCAACGACGTGCCGCCGGCGGACCGCGACGTTGCGATGGTGTTCCAGAGCTACGCGCTCTTCCCGCATCTGAGCGTCTTCGACAACATGGCGCTCAGCCTCAAGTTCCGGCGCGTGCCGAAGGTGCAGATCAGCGATGCGGTGCGCGAGGCCGCGGCGATGTTGCGCGTGGAGGAACTGCTCGACCGCAAACCGCACCAGCTTTCGGGCGGCCAGCGGCAACGGGTGGCGCTTGGCCGAGCGATGGTGCGCCGGCCCAAAATTTTCCTGCTTGATGAACCGCTCTCGAACCTTGACGCCCGGCTGCGCGCCGAGATGCGAGAGGAGATCGCGCGCCTCCACGAGCGTTTGAAGGCCACGATGATCTTCGTCACGCACGATCAGACCGAGGCGATGACGCTTGGCCAGCGCATCTGCGTGCTCAACGAAGGCCGCGTGATGCAGACGGGCACGCCGGTCGAAGTTTATCGGCGACCGGCAAACACATTCGTCGCGCAATTCATCGGCAGTCCGGGAATGAATCTGCTCCGCGGTCCGCTCGCGACGGAACTTGCGCGTGGCGTCGTCGCGTTCGACGGCAAGAGCGCGCTGCTCGGCGTGCGGCCCGAGGACGTGGAACTCATTGAAGGCGATTCCGGCGTGCGCGGGCATATCGAGGTGTGCGAACCGCTCGGGCACGAAACGATTCTCCACATCGCCGCCGCAGGCGACCAGGTCGTCTCACGCGTGCAGGGTATGAGGGAGTTTGCGCCGGGGCAGGAAGTGCGCCTGCGATTGCGGGCCGGGCGGGTGAGTCTTTTTGATGAGCAGTCCCGTGAAGCGCTGTCGTGACTCACAGTTGCACCGCCACCCGAATTCGCGCACGCTTCACCGAGTCTTTATGAACATGAAACGTTTGTTCCCCGCCATTCTCGCCGCACTTGTTGCGACTCTTTCCGCCCCGGCCTCCGACGCGAAGAAGCCGCTCGAAATCTGGATCAGCTCGTATCAGGACAAGGTTTATTACGAGGAGATGGTCAAGCTCTACAAGGCGAAGGACCCGAAGTTCGAGGCCAAGGTCAGCGCGTTCGGCTTCCGCGAGATGCCCGACAAACTCGCCGTCGCCATCAAGACCCGCGTCAACCCGCCCGACATCGTGCAGCTCGACGAGGTGATCTTCGGCATGTATCTCGCCGGCCAGGTGCCGTTCGTCGATCTGACCGAGCGCGTGAAGAAGGCGCACCTCGACAAGGACATCCTGCCGCAGCGCATGTCACTCTTCACCTACAAGGGCAGGACTTACGGCGTGCCGCAGTCGCTCAGTGCGAGTGTGCTGTTCTATCGCACCGACACGCTGGAGAAACTCAACCTCACCGAGGCCGACCTCGCGACGTGGGACAATTTCATGCGCGTGGGCGAACGGCTCGCGGCCAAGCAGCAGGGCATGATCGGCCTCGACGCGAGTTACTTTGAAATCCTCCTGCGCCAGCGTGGCAGCGATTTGTTCGGCAAGGACGGCAACGCGTTTCCCGACAGGAAGCTTGCGGTCGAGGTGTTGAAGTTTCTCCTGGACATCCAGAACAAGCACATCGGCCGCACGCCGGATCGCGGCTCGATCTTCGACCCGGTGTTCTTCAGCGGCGACGTCGCGAACGAGGAAGTCTTCTGCGTCATCGGCGGCGAGTGGTACGGGCTGGACATGATCCAGCAGTTCGCGTCGGACCTGAAGGGCAAGTGGGCCGCCGCGCCGTTGCCCGCGTGGCTCAAGGGGCCGAACAAACTCGGGCCGCGCACTTCGACCTTCGCCGGGCAGGGGCTGCTGATCTACATGGGCACGAAGGAAGTCGAGCCTGCGTGGAAGTTCATCGAGTTCGTGATGACCGACCGCGAGGCGAACGTGAAACGCTTCACCGGCGGCAACAGTTTCCCTGCCTACAAGCCGGCGTGGGAGGACGCGCGGCTCAAGCAGCCAATGGAATTCTTCAACAACCAGAGCCTCGGTGAGTTGCTCATCGACCTCGCGCCCGAAATCCCCCCGGTGGTGATGTCGCCCAAGCGCCCGAAGGCGGTCTTCATGTTGCAGGAGTCGTTCTTTGCCCAGGTGATGGCCGGCGCGATGACGCCCGAGCAGTGCATCGACCAGATGAAGGCGATCCTGGACAAGAACGATTGAGCGCGACGCACGCAGCGATGGGCACGAAGGGCAACCGGAGCGCGTACTGGCTCCTGTTGCCCTTCTTCGCGTTCTTCGTGGTCTTCTGGGTGATGCCGCTCTTCGGCGGGCTGCGGATGGCTCTTTACTCGAACGAACTTTACGGCCAAGCGAATTTCGTCGGACTGGATCACTTCAGGAAACTCGGCGCCGACACGAGTTACCTCAAGGCGGTGAAGAACACGTTCGTATTCGCGGCGTGTTCGATCGTGGTGATCGTGCCGCTGGCGCTCGTGCTGGCGCAGATGTTGCGCGTGGCGTTCGCGCGGACGCGGCCGGTGCTGACGTTTCTTCTTCTTCTGCCGGGACTCACGCCGCCGGCGGTGCTGGCGCTGCTGTTCCTGCTCGTGTTCCACGGACGCGAGGGCGTGTTGAACCAGCTCTTCGTCATGCCGCTCGGCTTCGCGCCGATCAACTGGCTCAAGGACCCGGCGTGGATCATGCCCGCGCTGGTGCTGCAATCGGTCTGGCGCTGGACCGGCATGATCACGTTTTTCATCCTCGCCGGCGTGGAGGCGATCCCGCGTCCGCTCTACGAGGCTGCGCATCTCGAAACGCGCAGCCGCGCTCGCGTGTTCCTCGCCGTGACCGTGCCGCTGCTGCGGCCGGTGCTGCTGTTCTCGGCGGTGTATCTGGCGGTGGACGCGTTCTCGATGTTCTCGGGCGCGTATGTGCTGCTCGGCGCTTCCGGCGGGACGGCGGACGCGGGGCTGTTGCTCGTGTCGTACGTGTATCAGCAGGCATTCACGTTCGGAAACTTCGGCACGGCGGCGGCGATGAGCGTGTCGCTCGCACCGGTGTTGCTGGTGTTGCTCTGGCTCTGCTTCGTCGTGCCGCGGAGGTTCCAACGCGCATGAACCTGCCGGTCCAACGAAAGCCCCGCCACGAACGCCCGCCGTTCGCGGCGACGCTCTTGCTGGCGGCGGCGGGCGTGGCGTTCTTCTACCCGTTCGCGTGGATGTTCTGCTCGGCCTTCAAGGCTAACCGCGAAATCTTCCGGCCGCTTCAATTGTTCCCGCAGGCGTTCGACGCGCAATACTTTTCGCAGTTGTTCAGCGGCCAATGGATTCCCTTCTGGCAGGTGTTCGCGAACTCGCTCGCGATCGCCTTCGTCCAAGCCGCGGGCGCGGTGGCGCTCGCGTCGCTCGCGGGCTACGCGTTTGCGCGACATCAGTTCGCGGGGAAACGATGGCTGTTCATCCTCGCGCTCGTCGTGATCGTGATTCCGCAGAACGCGCTGGCGGTGCCGCTGTTCACATGGCTCCACTCGCTCGGCCTGAGCGACCGGTTGCTCGGCGTGATCCTGCCGGGCACGGTGAGCGGCCTGGGCATCCTTTACTTCACGCAGGTATTCCGGCAGGTGCCCGATGAACTCGTCGATGCCGCGCGGCTGGCGGGCGCGTCGGAGTTTCGCGTGTATCTGACGCTACTGCCGCTGGTGCGCTCGGCGTTGATCAGTTTCGGGTTGATCCATTTCATCCTCGCGTGGCACGAGCACCTGATCCCGTTGCTCGTGCTCAGTTCGGCGCAAAAGCAAACGCTGCCGCTCGCACTCGCGAGTCTCTACGGCAGCAGCCTGCGATTTCCTTTTGCGGTGCTGATGGCGGCCTCCACGCTCGCGGTGCTGCCCACGGCGGTGCTGTTCGCGCTGCTCCATCGCCGCTTCAAGAGCGC
>DATDFH010000353.1:0-5765 GCA_036522715.1 Verrucomicrobiia bacterium | reverse complement strand
TAGGCGCCGCAATCGTCCCACGCCATGTCGTCGGCGATGATCAGGACGATGTTCGGGCGCGGCGTGGCACCCGCAGCGGGAAACGCGAGTGCAAACAGACCGAGCAGAGTCAGAATGCGGTTCATGTCGAGTGACGAGCGTCCAAAGAGTAACGCGTGACAAGGCGAAAAGTTTCGGAAGGACGAGCTACGCCAGTCCCTCGAAACCTCTCAACTAAAAAGACAGGGACTCGCGCAGCTCGTCCCTTCCAGCGATTTATTCCTGCGGCGTGGGCGGTTTGACCGGCGGCTGGCCGGTGGACATCGCGCCGCCGCTGCCGGCTGCGGGCGGCGGCTGTTGCTGCACCTGAAAGACCGGCAGCGCGTAGCGCAGCTTCAGCACGTCCTCGATGATCACCTCGATCCAATACGGTCCCGGCGCCTCCAGCTTGAAGCCGCCGATGCCCAAGATCGTCGTCGTGCTCACGACCGGGTCGGGTAGTTGCACTTTGTTCTCCGCCTTCGCCAGCACGGTCGTTTGGTCGGGCGCGAAAAGTTTCACGGCCTGGTTGAACTGTCCTTTGCCGGCGGTCCAGCGGTTCACTACGACGATCTGGCCGACGTTCACCGGAAACTGCGTCGCGAGGATTTTGTCCATCACGCCGAGCAGGATGAGATTGCCGTTGGCCTCCTGGCGGAAGCCGTCGCACACAAGCGAGCACTGGAGATCGGGGAGGATGCGTTCGGGGGTCATGGGGAGTAACGAGTGAGGAGTAATCCGTAAAAGAAATCAGCGCGTCGCGAGTTCGGCGGCGCGGGCGGTGTTGGCCATCAACATTGCCACGGTCATCGGGCCGACGCCGCCGGGGTTCGGCGTGATCTTGCCGGCGATCGGCTGCACGCGCGCGAAATCAACATCGCCGACGAGTCGCGAGCCACTCTTGGCGGAAGTGTCGGCGACGCGGTTCACGCCCACGTCGATGACTACCGCGCAGGGCTTCACCATGTCGGCCTTCACGAACTCGGTGACGCCCATCGCGGCGACGAGGATGTCGGCGCGGCGGCAATGCGCGTTGATGTCGCGGCTGGTGGAATGGCAGACCGTGACGGTGGCATTCGCGTGGCGCGATTTTTGGATGAGGATCGCAGCCATCGGTTTGCCGACGATGTTGCCGCGGCCGAGGATCACCACCTCGGCGCCGTCGATCTTCACATCGGAGCGGATCAGCAGTTCATGCACTCCCGCCGGAGTGCAGGGCACGAAGCCGCTTGGGTCGCCGAGCATGAGCTTGCCGACGTTGAGTGGGTGGAAGCCGTCCACATCCTTGTTCGGTGAAACGGTCGCGAAGACGGTGGCCTGGTTGATCTGCTTGGGCAATGGTGCCTGCACGAGAATGCCGTGGACGGTGGAATCGCCGTTGAGTTGGCGAATCAACGCGAGCAACTCCGCTTCGGTCGCGCTCTCGGAGAGCACATTTGTCGTCGAGCGGATGCCGAGGCGCGTGCTGGTTTTCTCCTTCATCCCGACATAAACCTTCGACGCGGGGTCCTCGCCGACACGGACAAACGCCAGGCCGGGCTGCACGCCGCGGGCCTTGAGCTGCGCAATGCGTTCGGTGGTCTCGGCGTGAATCTGTTCGGCGATGGCGCGGCCGTCGATGAGGTTGTTCATCGGTCAGGGCGCAGCTTCGAGCGTTTCGATCTTGAGGATCGGCGTGCGCGGCCAGCGTTTGTCGATGAACTCCTCGCCGGCGACAACGACATTCGAGCCTCTGAGCGTGCCCAGCTTCAAGGTCTCGTCTGCGGGCATGAGGTAATTGATCAACCGCCTGTCGTAGGGGTCTTCGAGGCAATACGGCGTCGGCGCCTGGATGCTCACGCTGCCGCGCACCGTGCCCTCGCGACGGACGACGCGGCGCGGCAACGGCTCGGCCGGCGCGGGTGAAGGCGGCAGGACCAGCGGGGCGACCGCCGGGTCGGGAACAGGTGCGGGCGCTGTGGGCGTGGTGGGTACGTTCGCTGGCGGCGCCGGTGCGGGCGTTGCAGGCAGCGGCTCGGCTTTTGCGACTTCAGTCTTCTTCGGTTCCGGCGTGACGGAAGCAGGCTCGGTCTTCGCCGCCGCGACCTCGCCCGATTTCACCAACAGATCGAGCGCGACGAAACCGAACACACCGGGCGGCGTTTCGATTTCTGTCCAATTATCGACCTGCCGGATTTCCTTCACCACGTCGCCCTTTTTGAGGCGGCCGATGATGCTGAAATTTTCGCCGGGGCCGGCGCGCACATTGAGCCGCGCAGACTTCACCGCCTTCGTGTCGGGATCGACGAACTCGGACGTGACCCAAACGGGGACATTCCCCGGCATCGCGATTTTCGCCCACACGGCGGGTTCGCCCGGCTTCGGGTTTTTCACTGCGATCTCCTCAAGCACGCTCACCGGCTCGCCCTTCTTGAGTTGTGTGATCACTTCGCCGGCGAGCGCCGCCTGGCCGCGGATGTTGACGCGGTCCTGTTTCACCGTCGCGGACACGGGTGCCGCAGCGGGCGCGGCGGCTTCGGCCGGAGGCGCTTCCTTCTTCGGGGCGGGCTTCTTGGCCGCAGTCTTCTTTTTCGTGGCTTTGGGTGCGGCCTTCGGAGCTTCGTCCGTCGGTTGCGCGGGCGCATTGGTCACCGTTGCCGCGGGCGCGGGCGCGGGTGTTGTGGGCGGTGCGGGAGCCAGCGTCGCAGGCGGCGCCGGTTTGTCGGCGAATGCGGACAACGTTTGGGCAAGCAGGACGAGGCTCAGACACGCCACCGCAACCCGCCGGAAAATCATTTTCATAGGGCGGCCATTAGAGATTTAACCTCCGGGACTGTCAACGCCCGCCATCGGCCGCACGGCAGCTCGCCGAGTTTGATCGGGCCAATCTGCGTGCGCTTGAGTTCGAGCACGACGAGGTTGAGCGCCTCCATCATGCGGCGAATCTCACGGTTCTTGCCCTCGGCGAGTTCGATCTCCAGCATGCTGGCAGTGTTGTTGGCCAAGAGGATGCGCACGCGTTTCGCGGTGAGTCGCTCGCCATCGTGGACGACGCCCGCGGTGAGCGTCCCGACCTTGCGCGGCTCAGCGCGGCCCTCGACGACGACGCGGTAAATCTTCCGCGTGCCATAGCGCGGATGAGTGAGGCGCAACGCGAACTCGCCGTCGTTGGTCAGGAAAATCAAGCCCTCGCTGTCACGGTCGAGCCGGCCGACGGGATAGACGTTGCTCCACTCCTTGGGCAGCAATCCGCCGATCGTATGCCGCGCCTCCGGGTCGGAGCGCGTGCAGAGGACGCCACGCGGTTTGTTGACGGCGACGTAGAGCTTGCGCTTCACCCGCACCGGCTGGCCATCCAACGTCACGCGGTCGTGCACCGGATCAACCTTGGTGCCCAGCTCGAGAACAGCTTTGCCGTTCACCGCCACGCGGCCGGCGAGAATGATCTGCTCGCTGGCGCGGCGCGAAGCCACGCCGGCCTCGGCGAGATGTTTTTGGAGACGAAGCATGGGAATGCGGAATTCGGAGTGCGAAATGCGGAATGAAAGCCAGGCGTCGCGACTCTGCAGCGCGGGCGGAGCCGAGATCGCCCTCAGTCAACAGAATGGGTGGAGCGGCGGGCCGGCGGATTCCGCACCCCGCATTCCGCGCTCCGCATTAGGTTCAGACCGGCGGCTTGGTCTTGCGCAGGCCGGTGACGCGGTCGCCGGCTTTCCACTGGCCGGCCTTCTTGAGGATTTCGACGCGCTCGTAGCGCTTGAGCACGTTGCGGTTTGCGCCGGTGGTGCTGGCGGCGCGGAGGCTGCGATGTTGTGACATAAATTGAAGCGGTTGCTCCCGTCCGCTCACCGAACGGGGCGGTGTTTTTAGCACAGGCAAGCGCGAATGCAACCGGTTAATTTGGTCGCAACGTGCCGCCTTGCGCTGCGCGTCCCCGCGCCCTTAATCTCCGCGCGATTCACGGCGCCCCGCGCCGCGGTCCAACATGAAGAAAGCCTTGTCCGTCCTGATCTGGCTCGGCGTGGCGCTGCTCGGCGTCTGGGCCTACGTGACGCTGGCGCTGCACCGCGGCGAACACCTCAACTCGGCCTACATCCTCACCGCGGCGGCGTGCTCCTACGCCATCGGCTACCGGTTTTACTCGAAGTGGATCGCCGCGCGCGTGCTGGCGCTCAATGACCGCCGCGCGACGCCCTGCGAAGTCCACGATGACGGCAAGGATTTCGTGAAAACGAACAAGTGGATCGTCTTCGGCCACCACTTCGCGGCGATCTCGGGGCCGGGTCCGCTGGTCGGGCCGGTGCTGGCGGCGCAATTCGGCTACCTGCCGGGGACGCTGTGGATTTTGATCGGCGTGGTGCTCGGCGGCGCGGTGCAGGATTTCGTGGTGCTATTCGCGTCGATGCGGCGCGATGGACGTTCGCTGGGGCAGATGGTGAGGGATGAACTCAACAACACCGCGGGCGTCATCGGTCTGGTGGCGATCCTCGCCATCATGATCATCCTGCTGGCCGTGCTGGCGCTCGTGGTGGTGAAGGCACTGGCGGAAAGCCCGTGGGGTGTGTTCACGGTCGGAGCGACGATTCCCATCGCGATGTTCATGGGTGGCTACCTGCGATTCTGGCGCGTAGGCAAAGTGCTCGAAGTGTCGGCCATCGGCGTGGTGTTCCTGCTGCTGGCGGTGTGGGGCGGGCAATTCGTCCATTCGCATGAAACGTGGGCCAGGATATTCACGCTCAAAGACATCTCGCTGGCGTGGACGATCATCATCTACGGCCTCGCGGCGAGCGTGTTGCCGGTGTGGCTGTTGCTGGCACCGCGCGATTACCTGAGCACGTTCATGAAGCTGGGCACGATCTTCGCGCTGGCACTCGGAATTTTCTTCGTGCTGCCGGATTTGAAGATGCCGCCGCTGACTCAATTCGCTCGCAACGGCCAGGGCCTGGTGGTCGCGGGCGATTTGTTCCCGTTCTGCTTCATCACGATTGCGTGCGGGGCGATCTCGGGTTTCCACACGCTCATCTCCAGCGGCATCACGCCGAAGATCATCACCCGCGAAGGCTACGCGCGGCCGATCGGCTACGGGTCGATGCTGCTCGAATCGCTCGTGGCGATCATGGCGATCATCGCGGCGTGCACGCTCGATCCAGGCGTGTATTTCAGCATGAACGTCAAGGGCGCGCCGGCGGACACCGTGGCGTTGGTGAGCGCGGCGGGATTTCCGGTGACGGTCGAGCAGATGACCGGGCTGGCCGACACGATCAAGGAGAAGACGCTCTTCGGCCGCACCGGCGGCGCGGCGACGCTGGCGGTCGGCATGGCGCAAATCTTCTCGAAGGTCACTCACGGACGCTGGCTCGACCTGTGGTATCACTTCGCGATCATGTTCGAGGCGTTGTTTATCCTCACGACTCTCGACGCCGGCACGCGCGTGGGACGCTACCTGATCCAGGACGCGCTCGGTCACGTGTGGAAGCCGCTGGGCGATACGAAGAGCGTGCGCGCAAATATTGTTGCGAGCCTGCTCGTGGTAATGGGCTGGGGCTACTTCCTGATTCAA
This sequence comes from Verrucomicrobiia bacterium, assembly GCA_036522715.1. Taxonomy (GTDB): domain Bacteria; phylum Verrucomicrobiota; class Verrucomicrobiia; order Limisphaerales; family JACQFS01; genus DATDFH01. The sequence goes on along the minus strand of DATDFH010000353.1, from coordinate 208 downwards.
GGCGTGCGTGATCCGCTCGGCGGCATCAACTCGCTCTGGCCGCTGTTCGGTATCGCGAATCAACTCCTCGCCAGCATCGCGCTGTGCCTAGCGACGACGATCATTCTGAAGATGCAATTCCAGTCGAAGGACAAGCCCGGCCGCCCAGTCATCGCGCTCGTCACATTGATTCCGCTGGTGTGGCTGCTCTCGGTGACGATGACGGCGG
>DATDFH010000352.1:0-3908 GCA_036522715.1 Verrucomicrobiia bacterium | reverse complement strand
GCTTGAGCGAGCGCGAGCTCGAGGTGCTGCGCCTCGTGGCCCGTGGCCTCTCCAACAAGGAGATCGCGACCGAGCTGGTCATCGCCGAGAACACCGTGAAGAACCACGTGAAGGTCATCCTCGCCAAGCTCGCCGTGCAGGACCGGACCCAGGCCGCGACTACCGCGATTCAGCGCGGGTTGGTGAAGCTTTAGACGCCGGCTCGGCCAGCAGTTCCTCGATCTTCCGTTTCATCGCGGCGTAATCCGCGTCGCCCTTCACGTATTCGCCGCCGGGGTGGATGTGGCGGATGCGGCCCGTGCGGTCGATGAGGAAACTGACGCTGGTGAAGTCGCGGTCGGAGCCGTCGAGCCACCATTGCTTGAGCGTGCGCCACTTGGGGTCAATCGCGACGGGGAATTTGAAGCCGAAACTCTCCGCGTGCGCCTTCACGTCATCCGGACGCAATGGCGACGGGCTCTTGTGATGGTAAAAGCCGACAACGACCAGGCCACGCTCACGATACGCTTCGTGGAACTCGTTCAACGCCGGAGCGGTGGCGGCGCAGTAGCGGCAGTCCGGCGCCGTCCACCAGCGAACGAGCACGACCTTGCCGCGGAGTTGTTTGAGTTCGAGCGGCGGCGAATTGAGCCAGTTCTCGACGCGCCAGTCCTTCGCCGGTTGGCCGAGAAGCGCGCGACCGTGATCGTCACCTGCGTGTGCGGTGACGGCTGCCAGCAGCGTCAGCGCGGTCGCGATTGAGTGGAACAGTTTCACTTCGAGGTTCGGATGAACCATCGCGCGCCCTGCCGCGCTGCACAACGGCAACTTCGCACCCGGACCACGGCGAGCTTAGCTCCAAAGAGCCATTGTCCCGCCGCCATGTTTCTGACAATATTTGAAAGTCGCCAGAATCGAATGACCGCGTTCCACATGAAAACGCTCCGCCCCGCTTTTGTCGCACTCGCGGCGCTCACGCTCGCATTGCCGTTCACCGCCAGCGCCGCAAAGAAATCGCGCTACGCCGACCTCGTGCTCGCTGACAAGCCGGTTGCCTACTGGCGGCTCAAGGACACCGACGCGACGACGATTCAGAATCTCGCGCCCGGCAACGACGCTGCCGCGCTCAACGGCACGGTCGAGGGCAAGCTGGAGTTGCAAAAGCTGGCGCAGAAGCAGGAGCAGTTTCCGGATTTCGAGCCGGACGGGACGGCTGTGCAATTTGGCGAGAAGACCGGCCACATCCAAGTGAAGGATCCCGGCGCGAACAGTCCGCTGGATTTCAAGAAGGGCGACAGCCTCACGATGGAAGCGTGGGTCTCGGTCAACGCGCTCAAGAGCGGGCAGATGGTCTATGTCATCGCGAAGGGCCGCACGGGCGCGAGCGGCGTCACGTCGCAGAATCAGAATTACGCAATGCGCCTCAAGGGCGAAAGCGGCGCGGCGCATCTGGCGTTTCTGTTCCGCGACGCCGACAAGCCCGCGAGCAAGGCCGACGGCGAGGCACACTGGCATCGGTGGACTTCGGAGACGGGCTTCACAACCGGTCCCGGCTGGCATCACATCGCGCTGACTTACACGTTCGGCAAAGGCGACAGCCTCAAGGGCTACATCGACAGCGTGCCGGTCAAGGGCACGTGGGACATGGGCGGCAAGTCCGACGCCGCGCCGGTCGTGGACGACGACGATCTGTGGATCGGCTCGGCGATGGGCGGCAAGCTCGACGCGACCTTCCACGGCCTCATCAACGAAGTCGCGCTCTACCGCAAGACGCTTTCCGAATCTGACATGAAGAAGCGCTTCAACTTCGTCGCGCCCCCGCCGCCGGCGTTTTCGCGCGACCTGCCCAAGGGCGAGGTGCGCGTGGAAATCGTCGAGAACCTCGGCGCGAGCGGCACGTGGAATTTCACCGCGCCCGCGCCGGTGGAAACCTACGCCGTGCCGGCGTTCGGCTTCGCCGACGTGCCGCACAAGTATTCGCCGAAAGGCGTGCGCGTTGACCGCTCGACGCCGTTCTTGCTGCGCGCGTCGGCGCTGGTGACGCTGCCGAAGGGCGAGCACAAGCTGATGCTGCGCTCGTTGCAATCAGCGCGGCTCTTCGTAGACAACAAGCAGGTCGCGCTCACGCCGTTCATCAAACCGCGCACCGATGGCCACGAGCCGGTCCCGCCCGCACCGGAGAATCTGCCCGACGGCCTCCGTTTCGCGCGCATGGGCCACGAGGAAACGTGGACGACCATCAAGGCCGACGGGCGCGAGCATCTCTTCGTGTTCGAGTCGTTCATCGGCGGGAAAAATTTCCGGGCGGACGTGGGCGAACTCTCGGTGACGGTTCAGGACAAAGACGGGCTTTTCTTCCTGCTCTCGCCGAAGGCGAAAGTTCAACACACGGACGAAGGCTGGACGGCTTACGTCAAGGATCGCCGCGCGCAGCTCGACGCACTCAATGCCCGCGAGCGCGCCGAGGTCGCAGTTGAGGAAACAAAGTATTGGACGATGCGTCATGAACTCGCACGCCGCGCGCTCGCGAAAATTCCCGCGCCGGTTGTGCCGCAAGTTTCCGCCGCGGCGCCGGTGCAGAACCATGTTGATCGTTTCATCGGCGCGAAGCTCGAAGGCGCCAAGGTGAAGCCCGCGCCACTGACGGATGATTACAGTTTCATCCGCCGCCTCGCGCTCGACACCATCGGCGTGCCGCCGACGGCGGAGCAGATTCGCCAGTTCATCAGCGACAAAAGCAAGGATCGCCGCGCGAACGCCATCGCGCGATTCCTGAAAGAACCCGGCTGGGCGGATCATTGGGTAAGTTACTGGCAGGATGTGCTCGCGGAGAATCCGTCCATACTCAAGCCCACGCTCAACAACACCGGGCCGTTCCGCTTCTGGATTCACGAGTCGCTCACCGACAACAAGCCGATGGACCGTTTCGCCACCGAGTTGGTGATGATGGAGGGCAGCGTTTATGGCGGCGGCCCCGCGGGCTTCGGCATCGCGTCGCAGAATGACGTGCCGATGGCAGACCGCGGCCAGATCGTGGCGCAGGCGTTCCTCGGGATGAACCTCATGTGCGCCCGCTGCCACGACGCGCCGTATCACGACTTCAAACAGAAGGACCTTTTCAGCCTCGCCGCCATGCTCAAGCAGGACGCGGAGGAAGTGCCCAAAACCAGCATCATTCCGGCGAACGCGAACATCAAAGTGGGCCGGCTCGTGAATGTGACATTGCATCCCGGCGAAAAGATTGATCCGGCCTGGACGCTCACCAAGGCGATGAACGAGTCGTTGCCCGACGGCATCGTGCGCGACCCGAAGAGCCACCGCGAGGAACTCGCCGCGTTCATCACCGACTCTCGCAACACGCGCTTCGCGAAAGTCATCGTGAACCGCATCTGGAAACGCTACCTCGGCTGGGGCCTTGTTGAGCCGGTCGAGGATTGGGAAACGGCGAAGGCGTCGCATCCCGAATTGCTCGAATGGCTCGCGCGCGAATTCATGACGCACGACTACGATTTCAAGCGCGTCGCGGGTTTGATTCTCAATTCACACGCCTACCAGCGCGTTGCCGGTCTGCATGTGCCCGAGTCCGACGAGCCGAAGGACCGACTCTTCGCGTCGCCCGCGCGCCGCCGCATGACGGCCGAGCAGGCGGTGGATTCGCTCTTCGCCGTCGTCGGCAAGGAGTTCGACACCGAGGTGCTCACGCTCGACAACGACGCGCGCCATCCGGCCAAGGATTTTCAGAACTTCGGCGTGCCGCGTCGCGCGTGGGAGTTCACCGGCTTCGCCAACGACCGCGACCGGCCCGCCCTCGCGCTGCCCAAGGCGCAGGCCATCGCCGATTTGCTTGGGACGTTCGGCTGGCGCGACGCGCGGCAGAACGCGCGCAATTCCCGCGACGACTCGCCCAACGTCCTCCAACCCGCCGCGCT
>DATDFH010000351.1:0-4560 GCA_036522715.1 Verrucomicrobiia bacterium | reverse complement strand
AATCGTGCTTTTCCTCTCCGACAATGGCGCGAGCGCCGAAATGATGGTACGCGGGGACGGTCATGATCAACAAGCCCCGCCCGGATCGGCCCGCACTTTCCTGAGCATCGGACCAGGCTGGTCGAGCGCGGCGAACACGCCGTTGCGCCGGCACAAGACATGGGTGCACGAAGGTGGCATCTCCACGCCGCTCGTCGTTCACTGGCCGAAAGGCATCGCGGCCCGCGGCGAACTCCGCCACAACCCCGGCCATCTGGTCGATCTCGTTCCGACCATCCTCGAAGTCGCCGGCGGCAAGCCGGTCGCGACGTGGGAGGGCAAGCCCGTTCCGCCCGCGCCCGGCCGGAGCCTCGTGCCCGCGTTCAAGAAGGACGGCACCGTGCCGCACGATTACCTCTGGTGGCTGCACGAGAACAACCGCGCCATCCGCGTCGGCGATTGGAAGCTTGTCGCCGACGCCAAAGGCTCGTGGGAACTTTACGACCTGGGCAACGACCGCGGCGAATCGCAGAACCTCGTCGCGAGGTATCCTGACAAGGCGAAGGAACTGGAGGCGCTGTGGAACAAGCACACCGAGGAATTCCGCTCGCTCGCCGCCAAGGATGCGCCGAAAGACGACGCGCCAAAGAAAGGCGGCAAAAAGAAGGCGAAGGCCAAGACCGCAGACGCTCAGTGAAGGCGCGGACCCCGATTGCCGCGGCAAGCCTGAGGATCATCTGGCTATTCCCTTTCGCACTTCTTTGCGGGCCATCCTTCGCCGCAAGTGCGGGCGTGGACACGAGCACGCTCACGGGCAAGGTGATGTGCGGCTATCAAGGGTGGTTTCGTTGTCCGGGCGATGCTGCCGGATTGGGCTGGATTCACTGGAGCCGGGAATCGAAGCGCATTGCGCCGACGACTCTTACTTTCGAAATGTGGCCCGACCTCGGCGATTACACCGCGGCGGAACGTTTCCCCGCGCCGGGCTTCTCCCATGCGGATGGCCGGCCGGCGGAACTGTTCAGTTCTGACAACGCGCAGACGGTGCGGCGCCACTTCGAGTGGATGCGCGAACACGAAATTGACGGCGCGTGGCTGCAACATTTCGTCGTGGACCTGCCGGGCGGACGGCTTCCCGCGCGCTATGCGTCGCGCCTGCGCGTGCTGCATCACGTCGTTGACGCGGCGGAAAAGACCGGACGCGCCTGGGCGCTCACCTACGATATCGCCGGGATGCCCAATGACCGCATCTTCGACGTATTGGTCGGCGACTGGAAAAAGATGGTGGACGACAAAATCACCGCCGGACCGCGTTACCTGCACCAGGGCGGGCTGCCGGTCGTGCAGATTTTCGGTTTTTACTGGAACAATCCCGGCAACGCCATGACCGCGGAACTGGGCAACCGGTTGATTGATTTCTTCAAGACCGACGGGCCCTACCGCGCCCATCTCGTGGGCGGCGGTGACTGGGGCTGGCGGCGCAATCCTGATGCGGCGTGGCAGAAAATGTATCGCCGCTTCGATGCCTACGCCCCGTGGAACGTGGGCAACGTTTCGCGCGACCGCGACGGCACCATCCACGCGGCGACCGGCTACTGGGCGGAGGACAAACGGGAATGCGAACGCAACGGGACGCTCTGGCTGCCGGTCGTGTATCCGGGATTCAGTTGGGACAGCCTCAAACAGCAGCCTGCGGGCACAAGCACCATCCCGCGCCGCGGCGGCCGATTCCTTTGGGAACAGTTCCATGAACTCGCGAAGATGGGCGTGACCTCCGTCTATGTGGCGATGTTCGACGAGGTGGACGAGGGCACGGCGATTTTCAAAGTGACCAGTTCGCCTCCCACGCAGGCGCATTTTGTCGGCTATGACGGACTGCCGGGCGACTTCTACCTCAAGCTGACGGGCGCCGGCGCAAAAATGCTTCGCGGCGAAATCCCCCTCAGCGATAAGCTGCCGCCGCTAAAACCATGAACCGCCGAAATTTTCTCGCGCAATCCGCCGCCACGCTTGCGGGCGCGTCGCTCGTCTCCAATCTGCTCGCCGCCGACAAACGTCCACGTCGCATCGTGCTCCGTTCCTCGTGGCAGACGGTGAACATCGGCGACATCGCCCACACGCCCGGCGTGCTGCATTTGCTCGAACAGCATCTCCCCGAGGTCGAGGTGCGGTTGTGGCCCAGCAGCGTGGGCAACGGCGTGGAGGAGATGCTCACGAAGCGCTTTCCAAAGTTGAAGATCATCAAGGGCCGCGAGGACATTCTCGCCGCGTTGAAGGAGTGCGACTTCATGCTGCACGGCTCCGGCCCGGGATTTGTGGCGCAGAAGGATGTCGCCAAATGGCGCAAGGAAACCGGCAAGCCCTACGGCATCTACTGCATCACCTTCGCCTCGAAGGATACCGAGGCGCGCGACCTGCTCAGCGGCGCGCGGTTCGTTTACTTCCGCGATTCCGTGTCGCTGCAATTCGCCAAGGACCACGGCGTCACGCCGCCGATCATGGAGTTCTGCCCCGAAGGTTCTTTCGCGGTGGACTTGCGCAGTGACGCGGCGGCCGATGCGTTTCTGAAGGAGCACCATCTCGAAGCCGGAAAGTTCCTCTGCTGCATCCCGCGCTACCGCAACACGCCCTACTGGAAGATCAAGAAGGGCGTTGCGTTCGACGAAAAGAAGCACGCGCGCAACGAGGCGATGAAGGAGCACGATCTCGCGCCGTTGCGTGAGGCCATCGTCGCCGTGGCGCGGCAGACGCCGATGAAAGTGCTCGTCTGCCCCGAGGACGCCAGCCAGATGGAGATCGGCAAGGAAATGCTCGTGGATAAACTGCCCGACGACGTGCGGGCGAAGGTCGCGTGGCGTCCGAACTACTGGCTCACCGATGAAGCCCTGAGCACCTACGTGCGCAGCGCCGGGTTCTTCGGCGCCGAGATGCACAGCCCAATCATGTGCATCGGCAACGCCATCCCGGCCATCGTCTGCCGCTGGGTGGAACAGACGAGCAAGGGCATCATGTGGCGCGACATCGGCCTCGGCGAATGGCTGTTCGACCTGGACAAGGAGGAGGAAATTCCGCGCATCGTCCCCACCGTGCTCGCGATGGCCAAGGATGCCGCTGCCGCGAAGGCAAAGGCGGCGAAGGCGCGCGCCTTCGTTCAACGGCGCCAACGCGAAACAATGGCCGCGCTCAAGGCGGAGTTGAATCGGTGACCTAATTCCGGTGTTCCGGCCTGCGCTTTCTGCCGTGTCCGCACCTCGAACACCGGCACGGAGATCATCGTCTAATCATCGTAACGAGTAAGAAAAGGATGATGGTATGAAACACACCCTGGCTTACCACGACGCCGCCGGCGAGTTCGGTGCCGCAGAACTCCTTCACGACTACTGGCATCCAACTTACACGGGCGCCGAGACGGAGCCGAACACACCGGCCGCGGAGAGCGGCGAACTCGCACGCTCCGGGTCCGGCGCATCTCCCCAACTCGTGAGGGACCCATACAGCGTCGGTTTCGCTTACGCGCTGACGGTCGCGATCATCGTCACCGTTGGCTTGATGCTCACGTTGGCCGGCGTGTATCTCACCAAGGTTTTGATTTTCCTCCTCGGCGATTTCATCACCTTGGTGGGCGCGCTGCTTTACGGGCGGAGCCTGCGGGAAGTTTGACCGGCCGCGTTTCGCCTGCTTCTCCTTCCGCTTCAACATCCCCGGCGAGTTCCACTTGATGACGTGGTAGGTGGCCGAGCCGTCGCCGACGTTCTTGATGCTGTGCAACTGGTTCGCCGCCCGAAACACGACCGACCCGGGACCGATCCGTTTGAACTCCCCTCGCAAGGGAGCACGATTCGGTGACTCGCAGCACTTCGTTCGCTGGAACACTTCTGGACAATTTCGCCTTTGCGACAAATGTCCTCAATCGATCACCGTGTTCGTCGTAATGATGAAAACGAAAATACAAAACGAATATGACAACCAACAGCACCAACACCGTCCGACTACACCGAGTGCTCCGCGCCAAGCCGGAGCGGGTTTACCGCGCGTTCCTGGACCCGGACGCGATGGCCAAGTGGCTTCCGCCGAATGGATTCACGGGCAAGGTTCACCACATGGACGCGAAAGTCGGTGGCAGCTACAAGATGTCGTTCACCAACTTCAGCACCGGCAAGAGCCACGCCTTCGGTGGAAAGTATCTCGAACTCAAGCCGAACGAACTCCTCCGCTACACGGACAAGTTCGATGATCCGAACCTGCCCGGCGAAATGATTACCACCGTCGCCCTGAAGCAGGTGTTTTGTGGGACGGAGTTGAACGTCATACAGGAAGGCATCCCCGCGATGATCCCTGCGGAGGCGTGCTATATGGGCTGGCAGGAATCGCTGATCTTGCTCGCCAAGCTGGTCGAGGCGGAAATTCCCGATCAGCCGTGACCAATGATTAGGTCGGACGTGGTCAAGCAGGTTGCTCTGCTTCGCGGCATCAACAACGCGGGTAAAGGCGCGCGCGTGGCGATGGCTGATCTTCGGGAGTTGTTTGAAGGTCTCGGCTTCCGCGACGTGCGCACGTTGGTCAACAGCGGCAACGTCGTGT
>DATDFH010000350.1:0-5388 GCA_036522715.1 Verrucomicrobiia bacterium | reverse complement strand
TCGTCATGCCGATGGGCCTGCTGCATCACGGCCAAACCGTGGCCGCCGCCGCGTCCCTCGTGCTCGCCGGCCTGGCGGCGGGGTTTTATCTCATCCCGCTCAACGCAACGATCCAGGATGAGACCGACCACGCGCAACTCGGCAAGACCATCGCCATCCAGAACTTTGTGGACTATTCGGCGATGCTCGTCGGTGCCGGATTCGTGCTCGCGCTTGCAAAGTTGAACTGTTCCTCGGCGCAAATCTTCCTCGCGCTGGGCGTGGCCATTGCACTCGTGGCGTGCATTCTGAAGATTCCTGCCAAGGCGGGAATTACTGACGCGAAACGTGTGACGTGAACGCAAAGCAACACGAAGTCGTAGCAAACCAACGGTCGAACCGAGGCATGGAACCTGCAAATCAAACCGGCATGGATCATCGCACCCAGATGCTTGGGCGCCCTCCGCTCGGCTGGCGTGGCGTCGTCGGGTGGGCGGGTGTTGCGATTGCGGGGTTTCATCTCGCGTTCCTTGTCAGTGGCTGGTTCATCGCCGCATTTCTTTTCGCCGTGTTTCAGCTCGCCCAAGTATCGCGCGGACGCGACGCATTTCGGATCGGAATGGTAGTGGGCTGGCTGTGCTATGGGCCGCAGCTCCCGTTCTTCTGGACGATCTTCAAGGTGGGCGCAGTCGCGCTCTGGTCGGTGCTGGCGTTCTGGTTGGCGCTCTACCTCGTGTTGCAACGGTTGGCGCTGATTCGATTCGGCGCAGCAGCCGGTGCGATTCTCGCTCCTGTTCTGTGGATGGGGATCGAGTTCTTTCGCAGCGAACTCTACTATCTTCGGTTCACGTGGCTGACGCCGGGTTTTGCGTTGGCGACGGACTCAGATGCGGTGCGCGGACTAGGAGGCGGCTACGGTGTGGGCTTCTGGGTCATGGCGGCGGTGGCGATCACACTGTTATTGTGGCGAATTGGGCGTCGGCACAAGTTGTCAGCCATTGTCATGCTGTTCGTCGGAACGATCGCGGCGTCGTTGATTCTGCCGATGTTCGCACAGGTAGGCGGCGGCCCGCCGCCGAAGACCATCGCTTGCGCGGGTCTGCAGATTTTCCAACCGCCGTCTTCAGAGTTGCTCCGCCATTTCGACAAACTCGTTGAGACTCATCCAGAAACCGAGTTGATCGTCCTTGGTGAGTACGCTTTTGACGGCCCTGTGCCGGACAAGGTTCGAGAATGGTGCGCGAAGAATCGCCGCTTCCTGGTCGCCGGTGGAAAAGACGAGTTGGCCGGAAACAAGTTTTACGACACCGCCTTCGTGATCGACACCAACGGCAGCGTTGCCTTCAAGCAGGCCAAAACCGTGCCCGTGCAATTTCTCAACGACGGCCTCCCGGCGTCGCATCAGCGTGTTTGGGAGTCGCCGTGGGGCAGGATCGGCCTCGGCATTTGCTACGACCTCAGCTACGCGCGCGTGATCGATGAACTGATTCGCCAGGGAGCGCAGGCGATTGTCATCCCGACGATGGACATGGATGAGTGGGGCGATTACCAACAGCGGCTGCACGCGCGCGTCGCTCCTCTGCGATCTGCGGAGTATCGCGTGTCGGTGCTCCGCGTGTGCAGTGAAGGCATTTCGCAACTCGTCAACCGGCGGCTTCGCGGTGGCACGATCCCCCGTGGTGAGGGGCAGATGTTGTTCGGCAAACTCACTTTGCGCCGTTCGGTTTCAGCAAAGGATCTCCCTTTCGACCGCTTTCTTGCGCCCGTGTGTACCGCCGCCACTGGTGCGCTGGCAGTGTGGTTTCTCGTTGGATCATGGAGAGACCGTCGTGCCGGAAAGATAAAGACCGCGTGATCGCGATCCTTCACTTCCTCCTGCGCCTGCTCTACCGCTTCCGCGGGTACAACACCGACGTGCTCAAAACGCCGGGGCCGGTGCTGTTGATTCCGAATCACACCTCGTGGCTCGACTGGCTCTTCGTCGGAGTGTTCCTCGACAAGGACTGGCGTTTTGTGACGTCGTCGGTGACGGCGGAGATTTCGTGGTTGCACCGGAAGATGATGATCAACCGGCGCACGTATCCCATCGACACCTCGTCGCCGTATGCGGCGAAGCACATGGCGGAGTTTCTCCAGAAGGGCGGGCGGCTGGTGCTCTTCGCCGAGGGCCGCCTGAGCATGACGGGGACGTTGATGAAACTTTTCGACGGCACCGGCTTCCTGCTGCACAAGACGAACGCGAAAGTCGTCGCCGCCTATCTGCGCCACGCGCGCCGGATCCCTTGGGTGCGGCACACCGGCTGGACGCAATGGTTCCCTCGAGTGACGGCGCACTTCAGCGACGTGCTCACGCCGCCAAAGCTCGAACACGTCGGTACCACGCAAGCCCGCGCGCAACTCACGCTGTGGCTCCGCGATCAGATGGTGCGCCAGCAGTTCGACGTGGAGATGGAGTTCGGGCCGGACGATGTGCTTTCTGCCGTGGCCGAAACTGCACGGAACATTCCCGGCAAAATTGCGCTGGAAGACGCGACGCGGAAGGAAATGTCGTATCGGACGTTGATGACGGCGGTGCGCGCGCTCGCGAATAGCTTGGCGCCGCTTGGCGGTGAGTCGAAACGAGACCACCGTTCCTCCGCATTTGGCGCTTCAGTCATTCATGCGGCCGGCGCGGAGAAGATCGTTCCGGCCGGATCGATCGTGCCTTACACGACACCGCGCATCGGCGTCCTGCTGCCCAACGTCAACAGCACACCCGTCGTCATCCTCGCGCTCTGGGCCGCCGGCAAAGTGCCCGCCGTCCTGAATTTCTCCACCGGCACGCCTGTGATGCTCGCGTGCGCCGAACTTGCCGGCCTCAAGACCATCATCACGTCGAAACTGTTCCTCGAACGCGCGAAGATCGATCCCAAACCGTTTACCGACGCGGGCATCAAGTTGATCCACCTCGAAGATGTGCTTGCCCAGATTGGCACGTTCGCCAAATTCCGCGCAGCCCTCTGCCAGCGATTCGCTCCACGTTTCGCACTCCGCGCTCCGCGTTCCACCGATCCTGCGGTGATTCTTTTCACCAGCGGCTCTGAGGGCATGCCCAAGGGCGTCGAACTCACTCACCGCAATCTCATGTCCAACATCCGCCAAATGCTCGCGGTGACCGACATGACGGACAACGACCGCATCTTCAACGCGCTGCCGATCTTCCACAGCTTCGGCCTGACGGTCGGCACGTTGTTGCCGCTGGTGCGCGGGTTTTACACGTTCATCTATCCGTCGCCGCTGCATTACCGCATGGTGCCGGCGGCGGTGTATGACCGCGACATCACGATTCTGCTCGGCACGAATACCTTCCTCAACGGCTACGCGCGCAAGGCGCATCCGTATGATTTCCGCGCGCTGCGCTACCTCTTCGCCGGCGCCGAGAAGGTGCAGGAGGCGACGGCGGCTGTGTGGGCGCAACGCTTCGGCACGCGCATCCTCGAAGGCTACGGCGCGACCGAGTGCTCGCCATGCGTGAGCGTTTGTGTGCCGATGGAACCAAAGCACGGCTCGGGCGGCCGATTCATGCCCGGCATGGAATGGAAACTTGAACCCGTCGAGGGCGTGACCGAAGGCGGCCGTCTTTTTGTGCGCGGTCCGAACGTGATGAAGGGCTACCTCAACGCCGACGCGAACGCAAAATTCCTCGCGCTCGGCGGCTGGTACGACACCGGCGACATCGTGCGCGTGGATGAACAGGGCTTCGTGCACATCCTCGGCCGGTTGAAACGCTTTGCGAAGGTCAGCGGCGAAATGGTGAGCCTCACTGCGGTTGAGGACGCGCTGGCCGGAGCGTTCCCGCAGTATGGCATCCGTTGCCAGGTCGCGGTGCTCGCGCGCCCGGACGAGGAAAAGGGCGAGCGACTCATCGCCGTCACGAACGAATCGAAACTTACACTCGACGAAATCCGCGCCGTCATCCGCGGCAAGGGTCTGACCAACCTGTGCGTGCCGCGCGAAGTCAAATTCGTGCGCGAGATTCCAAAACTCGGGACGGGGAAGGTGAATCACCGTGAACTGGCGAAAATGATTTAACGCAAAGGCGCAAAGACGCAGAGACGCAAGGCCATGGAACGTCTAGTCGTGGTCTTCCTTTGCGGCCTTTGCGTCTTGGCGTCTTTGCGTTCAAATAAATGCTAGAAGAACTCCAACTCCGCATCCACGGCGACGCCGGGTTGCCCACGCTGGTATTTCTGCCCGGCATTCACGGCGATTGGACGCTGGTCACCAGCTTTCGCGCGCGCCTTGCGGGCAAAGTGCGCTTCGTCGAGTTCACCTATCCGCGCACGTTGACCTGGTCGCTCGAAGACTACGCGCGGGCGGTGGACGCGGCGCTGGCCGAGCACGGAATCACGCGCGCCTGGGTGCTCGGCGAGTCGTTCAGTTCGCAGGTTGCGTGGGCGCTGCTGGGACTCCGCGACGCGCGGTTCAAAGCGGACGGGTTGATCCTCGCTGGCGGCTTCGTGCGGTATCCGATTCCGGCGTTGGTGCGAATGGTGAAGTGGTTCGGCCGCGGCGCTTCGCTCACGTGGCTGACGCGCTTGCTGTACCTCTACGCGAAGTATGCGCGGTTCCGGCACCGGCACGCACCCGAGACGATGGCGAGCATCCGGGAGTTTGTCGCGCGACGAACGGAACTGGACCGGCAGGCAATCATTCACCGGATGGATTTGATTCTGGAAAACGATCTTCGCCCCGTGGCGCGCGCCACGCGGCTGCCGGTGTTTGCGCTGACAGGCCTGCTTGATCCGGTGGTGCCGTGGTGGCTGACACTGCCGTGGCTGCGGCGGAATTGTCCCGGCCTGCGCGCCACCCGGATCATCCGTCCCGCCGATCACAACGTCCTCGGCACCGCGCCGGCCGAAGCGGCGCGACAAGTCGTCGAGTGGATGGAGTCTTCGTAGTCGGCGGCTACGCGACGGTTTCCAGCTTCTCGAAACTCTCCTCAATGAAGGTTGTGTTCTGGATACGCGCGAGTTTCGCGTAGAGGCCGTCGAGGGCGAGCAACTCCTCGTGCGTGCCGCGCTCGATGATCTGGCCGTGGCGCAGGACGAGAATCTGGTCGGCATCGCGGATGGTGCTGAGGCGATGCGCGATGACGAAGCTGGTGCGGCCGGCCATCAGGCGGTCGAGCGCTTCCTGGATGAGCCGCTCAGTGTGCGTGTCCACGCTCGCGGTGGCTTCGTCGAGAATGAGGATGGGCGCATTCTTGAGCAGCGCGCGGGCGATGCTGACGCGCTGTTTCTCGCCGACGCTGAGCTTCACGCCGCGCTCGCCGACATGCGAATCGTAACCTTCGGGCAGGCGCGCGATGAACTCGTGGCAGTTGGCGGCTTTCGAGGCGGCCTTGAGTTCGTCGTCGGTGGCATCGAG
>DATDFH010000349.1:0-5043 GCA_036522715.1 Verrucomicrobiia bacterium | reverse complement strand
GAAGTGATCCGCAACGAGGTCCGCAAGCCGGCACGCGGACAGTTCAACCTCATTCATGTCCCCACCAGCTTCAAAGCCGATGTGTTTGCAACCGGCCGGGACGAGTTCAATGCCTGGGCGTTTCGCAACAAGCGCACGATTGAATTCGAAGGCGAGGCGCTCGTGCTTGCCCCGCCGGAATTCGTCATCGTTCGCAAACTGGAGTATCTCCGCGAAGGCGGTTCGGACAAACACCTGCGCGACGTTCGTTCAATGCTGAAAGTTTCCGGCGAGCAAATGGATCGCGCTGCGCTCGCCGAATGGATTCGAGCGCGAGGCGTGGAGGAAGTATGGAAGCAGGCCCAGGGATAATCTCCTACCGCACCGGCAACGACCTCGATCTCGACGCGGTCGTTGAACTCTACCGCGCCTCGACGCTGGGCGAACGGCGGCCGGTGGATGACTGCGAGCGCATGGCGGCGATGTTGCGCAATGCGAACCTTGTGATTACTGCGTGGGATCGTGATTTGCTCGTGGGCATCGCGCGGAGTGTGACCGATTTCAGTTACGCGACGTATCTCTCCGACTTGGCGGTGCGCGAGTCGCATCAGCGGCGCGGGATCGGGCGCGAGTTGATCCGCCGCACCCAGCAGGCGGGTGGCAGGGCGCAAATCATCCTGCTCTCCGCGCCCAAGGCGGTGCATTACTACCCGCACATCGGCCTGAAGCAGCACCCGAGCGCGTGGACGCTCGGGCCGGATGAAGTCGTGCGGTAACGCAGCGGCTATTGTTGCTTCCGCTGCGAGATGATCAGGTCGCGGAGGCCTTTCGGATCAGGCACGCCTTCGACATTCTCGGTGGCGTCTGCGGACGCGGCGGTTGAGATGGTCACGTCGCCGATGTTGATCAGGCGCGAGAGAAAGCTCTGGTCGATGTCGATCGAGCGGATGTCGCGCACGAAGAGTTCGCGGTAACACTTGGAGAAGATTCCGCGTTCGAGCATCACCCGGCCGCGATAGACGCGCAGCACGACTGAGCTGCGCCTGAACCACGCGATGAGCCACGGCACGAGCAGCCACGCGAAGAGCAGCAGCCAGAAATAGCGCCACCAAGAGGGGCGAACCTCGGCGAGGAGTTCATCCGGTTCCGTGGCTGAGGGTTGGACCAGTTTCTCCGCGATGGGATAACCGCACGCCGGGCAAGCTTTCGCCACCGACGAAACCTCGCGGCTGCATTCGGGACATTGGACGAGTGCCATGATTGAAACGGACCGGAGGATTACATCTTGCGCAAGATGATTGCGCTGTTGATGCCGCCGAAGGCGAAGCTGTTCTTGAGCGCGTGGCGCACGTCTGCCTTCAACGGTTCGCCGCGGACGAAGTTGAGCGCGCAACGCGGATCAGGCTCGTCGAGGTTGCGGCAGGGCGGGATTAAACCGTGTTGCATCACGAGGAGAGTCGTCACCAATTCCACACCGGCGGTCGCGCCCATCAAATGGCCGAGCTGCGCCTTGGTGTTCGTCACGGGCACTTTGTCGGCGTGCGCTCCGAAGACTTCGCGCAGTGACGCGGCCTCGGCGATGTCGGCCAGCTCGGTCGCGGTGCCGTGGGCGTTGACGTAATCGATGTCCGTCGGCGCGAGGTCAGCGGCGGCGAGCGCCTTGCGGACGGCGCGTACCTGGCCGGCGACGTCGGGTTGGACGATGTGCTTGGCATCGCTGGAACCTCCGTAGCCGATGACCTCGGCGTAAATCCTCGCGCCTCGCCGCTCGGCGGATTCAAGACTTTCGAGCATGAAGCCCGCGGCGCCTTCGCCAATGACCAGGCCATCGCGGTGCTTGTCGAAGGGACGCGACGCGCGCTCCGGTTCGGGGATGCGCGAGAGCACGCCGAGGCGGTTCCACGCGGCGAAGGTCATCAAGTCCAGCCCACTGTCGGCGCACGCGGCGATGGCGCCCTCCGCCAGTCCGAAGCGAACGCGATGGAACGCTTCGCCGAAAGCGATGGAGCCCGTCGCGCAGGCCGCGCTCACCACGTGACTGGCGCCCATGATGCGGTAACGGATGCACGCGAGGTTGACCGGGCGGTTGAACATCGAGCGCACAACGGTCGTGGGCTTGAGCTTGCGGTAGCCCAGCGAATGGAACGTGTGCGCGGCCACGTTGCTCACGCCGACGTTGCCGTGACCGGTGCCGAAGATGATATCGAAATCCAAATCGGTCTTGCCGTCCGACGGCAGGCCCGCATCCCCGAGCGCGCGGCCGACGATGTGAAGCGCGAGCTGGCTGGCGCGATCCGGGTCGTCGGTATCGTACTCCGGGAGGATTGCTGTCAACGCCTCGTCGGGAATCCGGCCGGCGATTTTGACGGGCAGGGGGCTGTCGTCGGCCACGATCGACATCCGGCTGATGCCGCAGCGGCCGGCGAGCAGGTTGTCCCAGAACTCGCCGGTCTCGAAGCCGAGCGCGGTGGCCACGCTCATCCCGGTAACGACAACGCGGCGCGGTTGAATGGAAGCGAGATGCGACATGAACGTCTGAGCGATCAACTCACGCACCCGGCGCGCGGCGCAATTCGTCGAGGTGCTCCAACCCTCCCATGATCGTTTGCGTCGGCAGGCCGAAGTCGATCAGGCAGGCGATCTCATCGGCGCCCGCGCGGGCGACGGCCTCGACCATCCGGGCGCAAGATTCGCGGGCGCCCATCAAAGCGGTGCGCTGGTAATAACGCTCGAAGGCGTATTCGAGCATGTCGGCCCGTTTACGCGGTGGCATGTCCTTGAGCCGCGCATCGCCGATTTGCCAAAGGTCGGCGGAGCTTTCGAGATACTCCTTGAACGGCCCGCGCACGGTTTCCTTCACCGCCTGTTCATCCGCGCCGACGAAGGTGTGGAGCATCAACGTCACCTGGCCGCGGCCAGCGTGCCCCGCAGCCGCGCGTGCGCGGCGATACGCGAAAACCTTCTCGCCGAAATCCTCGACGCTTTGGAAGAGCAGCGCGGTAATGATGTTGAATCCTTTCTCGCCCGCCTCGACGAAGCGCTCCTTGCCGCCGGAGCACGTGAACCACACATTGAGATCCTTCTGCAACGGCAGCGGGTGAATGGTGATGTTCACCGGTTCGCCGTTGCCGTTCGGCGTGACGTAGAGTTCGCCGCGCCAGAGTTTGCGCACTGCCTCGATGCCCTCGAACGTGATCCGCTTGCGGTCGGCGTAGGTATGCGGCGCGATCACGAAATCGTTTGGGTTCCAGCCGATGGCGAAGGAGATGTCCACGCGGCCGTTGGAGAGGTTGTCCACCACGGCCCATTCCTCGGCGACGCGGATCGGGTGGTGCAACGGCATCACCACGCTGCCGGCCCGGAGGCGGATACGCTTGGTCGCCTCGGCGAGCACGACGGCGGCGAGGGATGGATTCGGGAACATGCCGCCAAACGCATGGAAGTGCCGTTCGGGAATCCACACCGCCTCGAAGCCGCGTTCGTCGGCGAAGCGGGTGCTCAGGCGGAAGAGGTCGAACTTGCCGTGCTCCGCCTCCGCCTGCTGGCTGGCGAAGAACAACAGGCTGAAGCTCGGCCACGCTGGTTTGTCGGGCATCATTTCCATCGACGATGGCCCCACATGTATTGCTCCGGATGGCGGCGCGCAATCTTTTCGATCTCGCGCGTGAGCGCCTGTGTGATCTCGAACGCGTCCTTCTCGCGGTCGCCCGTGCGCGTGCAACGGATCGGCCCGATCGCGTGAACTTCATAACGCAGCGGCCCGGTGCGTAGCGCGTAGGCGATGAGCAGGGGCGCGCGCGTGGTCAGGTGCAACATCGCGACGGACTTGGTCGTCCACGCCGGCCGGCCGAAATACTCCACCTGCACGGCGCCGTTGTACACATGCTGGTCGATCATCAGCGCGAGCGCTTCGCCGGCGGAAAGCGACTGGAGGAAGCGCATCGGGTTCAGGTCGAGGCGCGAGATCAGGTGAAGCCGTTCGCCCGAGCGCGCCTGGTGAAGGTAGCGGTCCAGATAGGGATTGTTGAATGGCCGATAGACGACGCAGATCGGCTTGAAGGTCGAGGCCGCGTGCGCGGCAATTTCCCAGTTGCCAATGTGCGCGCTGGCGACCAGCACGCCGGTCTCGGGTTGGTTGAGCAACTTCTCCGCTTCGGGTTCGACGTGGAGCGTGACGAAGTCCTTCCAATTGTCAGCGCGCATTCGCCGTCGCGCGGCGGCTGTTTCGATGATCATCAACGTGAAGGCCCGGAACGCCTGGAAGGCCATGCGCCGCGCGGCTTCCGGCGAATCGCAGACGCGGCCTTGGAGCAGGTTGTCGATGGCGATGCTCCGCCGGCCTCGCAAGACGACGAACGCGACGCGCGCCAAAAGTTCGGCGAATCCCAGCAGGAGGGGCAGGGGAGTGATCCCGAGCACAAACACCAGCGCGCGGGCGGCGGCGTATTCGAGGAAATACCAGACGGCGAGCAACGGGTTCACCGCGGAACTTTCGCGTGGAGATAGTCGATCAGGTCCTTGACGCGCTCCATGCGGACGAGGTCGGCCATCTCGATGCGGGCGTTGAAATGGCTCTCCACGTCGTAGATGAAATCGAGGATCGAGAGCGAATCGAAGCCGATGCCCTGGAGCCGGGTGTCGTCGGTGATCGAGTCGAGGTTTAACTTGACCTGCTTCTGCTGCTTGAGGAGGTGCTTCAAGCTGGTCACGATCTGGTCGCGTGTCATGGTTGTCTGGCCAACGGAAACGTTTCGAGGAACTCGCGTCGCGGTGGACGGCCCGTTGAGCGCGGCGACGATGACGGAAACGAGCGGTTGGTGTCAATCGCGTGCGGAGCGCGGCTGTCTCAGCCGCAGGGCATTCAGACACCCGCGGCCGCTGCGGCTGAGACAGCCGCGCGCCGTCGGCGCTTTTTGAAGCTGGCACGACCGGGGGCTTCGATTAACTTCGCGCGCAGATGAAACGTGCCTTCGACACCATCGAGTCCGCCCTCGAAGCAATCCGCCGCGGTCAGATGGTGATCGTCGTCGATGACGCCGACCGCGAGAACGAGGGCGACCTGGT
>DATDFH010000348.1:0-15699 GCA_036522715.1 Verrucomicrobiia bacterium | reverse complement strand
CCAAAAACCTCATGCCCAAGCCGCGCGAGTTCCGTCCCGAGCGGAACGCCCACGTAACCGCACCCGACGATCAACACGCGCATGGCCGCAGTTAAACGCAAAGGCCCAACGACGCAAAGCGACAATGTGCTGCCGGCGTCTCGCCGGCAGTTCAAACTTCCCTTTGTTTGCGCCCCCGCCGCTGATACCGTTTGTGACTAATGGCCGAGTCACCGACAATTTCAACCGAGCCCGCCGTGGCGAAGTTCATTCCGCGCCTGCCAGAGCTGCTTGCCCCCGCCGGCGACTGGGAATGCGCCAAGGCCGCCGTCGAGAACGGCGCCGATGCCATCTACTTCGGCCTCGACAAGTTCAACGCGCGGATGCGCGCGCACAACTTCACCGAGGCCGACCTGCCAAAGCTCATGGAATTCCTCCACCGCCGCGGCGTGAAGGGTTACGTGACTTTCAATACGCTCGTCTTCGCCAACGAAATCGCCGAGGCGGAAGGTTACCTCCGCAGCATCATCGCCGCAGGCGTCGATGCCGCCATCGTGCAGGACGTCGGCATCGCGCGCCTCATCCGCCGGCTCTCGCCCGATTTCCCGATCCACGCCTCGACGCAGATGACCATCACCAGTCCCGCCGGCGTCGAGTTCGCTCGTGAACTGGGCTGCAATCTCGTCGTGCTCGCGCGGGAGAACTCACTGAAGGAAATTGAAAAAATCCAACAAGGGCAGCCCACTTCGTTCGGAGTCCCGCCTTCAGGCGGTCCATTGCACGCGCCGGCTGAAGCCGGGACTCCGAACCTGCCGCTGGAAGTCTTCGTGCATGGCGCGCTTTGCGTCGCCTACTCTGGCCAGTGTCTGACCAGCGAAGCGCTCGGCGGGCGCAGCGCGAATCGCGGCGAATGCGCCCAAGCCTGTCGGATGCCCTACGAACTCGTCTCCGACGGCAATCTCGTTCCGCTCGGCGACCGCAAGTATCTCCTCAGCCCGCAGGATCTGGCGGGCTTGGAGGTGTTGCCCGAACTCGTCCGCCTCGGCGTCGCCTCGCTCAAGATCGAAGGCCGGCTCAAGTCGCCCGAATACGTCGCCAGCATCACGCGAATCTACCGGCAGGCGCTCGATCGCCTTGGTAGCAGCCGACGTAAGGAGGCTCCATTTTCTCAGGACGCAAAGAGTGAGCCTCCTTACGTCGGCTGCTACGAAGATCGATACGAGTTGGAGATGAGCTTCTCGCGCGGCCTTCACACCGGATGGTTTGGCGGCATCGACAATCAGCAACTCGTTCACGCGCGCTTCGGCACCAAGCGCGGCGTGTATCTCGGCGAGGTCACGCGCGTGCTGCGCGAGGCCGTGGCCGTGCGCCTCGGAGGACCGCTCAAGCCCGGCGACGGCGTGGTGTTCGACGCCGGCCGGCCGGAGCAAAAGGAAGAAGGCGGACGGGTGTATGAAATGCGGAATGCGGAACACGGACCGCGGAATGAAGCGGCGGTCGTGCTGGCGTTCGGCCACGGCGCGGTGGACTTCAACCGCATCCACGTCGGCGACAAACTCTGGAAGACGAATGATCCCGAACTGGATCGCCGCGTGCGCGCGACGTTTGCCGGCAATGCGCCGAGGTTCCAGCGGCCGGCTGGGTTGGAGGTTCATGGCCACGCCGGCACGCCATTGACGCTCATCGCCCACGATGAACTCGGTCACATTGCGCAGGCTGCTTCGACCGCGCCGCTCGCGCCTGCGGAAAAGCAGCCGTTGACGACGGAGCGCCTGACGGAGCAACTCGGCCGACTCGGTGGCACGCCGTTCAAACTCGGTGAGTTGAAGAATCTGCTCGAAGGCGACGTGATCCTGCCCGTGAGCGAACTCAACCGCCTGCGCCGCGAAGTCGTGACCGAGCTTGACCGCCAGCGCGTGCTGCCGAAGCGGTGGACGCTGAAGGAATGCGGAATGCGGAATGCAGAATGCGGAACGGCAGAGGTTGTTTCGAGTCGCACGACTGCTCCGCACTCCGCACTCCGCACTCCGCATTTGATCGTCCTCGTTCGCTCAATCCCCCAACTCGAAGCCGCGCTGCGTTGCGGCGTCGAGACCGTCTATTGTGAGTTCGAGGACCCGAAGAAATATCGCGAGGCCGTCACGCTGTTTCACACCGCGCGCGGCTGCTCGTCTGCCGTGGGCCATTTGGCCCCTGCCATTTTCGTGGCTCCTCCGCGCATCACCAAGCCCGGCGAGGAATGGATTCTCAACCTCGTCCGCTCCGCGAACGCCGACGGCTACCTCGTCCGCAATTACGACCACCTGAACTTCTTCGCCGACTGCCGCCGCGTCGGCGATTTCTCGCTCAACGTTGCCAACGCGTTGAGTGCGGAATACTTCATCGAGCGCCACGGGCTGGAGCGCGTCACGGCGAGCTACGATTTGAACGTGGAACAGTTGGAGGCGTTGCTCGGCAGTGCGCCGCCGGAGTGGTTCGAGATCACGATCCACCAGCACATGCCGATGTTTCACATGGAGCACTGCGTGTTCTGCGCGTTTCTCTCGACCGGCAAGGACTACCGCGATTGCGGCCGGCCGTGCGACAAACACGACGTGCGCCTACGCGACCGCGTCGGCGCCGAACATCCGCTGAAGGCCGACGCCGGCTGCCGCAACACGGTTTTCAACTCGCTGGCGCAGACCGGCGCGGAGTCTGTCTCGCGCCTGCTCGCGCTGGGCGCGCGCCGTTTCCGCATCGAGTTCCTCAATGAACCGCCCGCCGAGGTCGAGTGCACGATTGCGATGTATCGCCGGCTCCTGCGCGGCGAAATCACCGGCGGCGAGGTGTGGCGTGAGTTGAAATTGAAGAACCAGCTCGGCGTCACCCGCGGGCAACTCGACCGTGCCGAAGCGCGGAAGGTTTTCCCCAAGGCTTAACGGTCCGCGGCAAAAGTGAACTTCGGCGTCAGCCGCACGAACAGTCGCAGCCAGGACCGATAGACACTCCGCGCCATCGTCAGCTTGCCCGCGCGCTCCAACGCGTCGAGTTCTTCGATCGTGTTGCCGTCGTAGTGACCGATCCAGCCGCAGGCGATCTCGCGCGAGGCGTGGAGAAACTCGTCCAGTTGCTCCACGCCGCACGAAAGCGGAAAAGTTTCCTCGATCACCACCGGCTTGCCCACGGCGAAGTGGCGCAGGCATTCCATCGCTTCGTCCGGCTTCTTCGAGTCCGGGTAGATGTGGACGCAAATGAAGTCGAGTTCGGGCGCGACGCGTTCGGGCAGGAAACCGGACAGATGCTTCCACTGCTGCGACCAAGGCAACAGACCCACGGTGATCAGCGCCTTTCGGTCGTGCTTGCGGATGGCGGCGGTGAGATGGCGGATCCACGCGGCGGCGATGTCCTCGCGCTTTCGCCCGGCGGGATCGAGCGCGATGTATTGGAGGAAATCGAACCCGCCGAAAAGGCTGCCCGAGCGCCACTGGCCCGGCTCGCGTTTGCCCGCGGGTGAGAGCACCTCGTTGGCAAGGTCGTAGCAGAACACCGCCGGACTGCGCGCGCCGGCTTCGGCCACCGCCTCCCAAAATCTCGCCTGCGCGGCCCAGCGCGCCGGCTCATCCATCGCGTCGTACCACGCCGGCGTGTCCGATGGCCGGTAACACGCAAGCCCCGTTACATCGAGGTAGATGCCGGTTTCCTCCGCGAGCCGCAGCAGCCGGCGAAATTGTTTGAGCGCCACGACGTCTGGGCGATCGGGCGCGTCCATGAATTTGCCGAACTGCAAATGGACGCGGACGACATTCGCCCCGAGCGCCTTCAACTCGCGAAAATCGCCGGCCAGCGTCGCCCACTCCTTGTCCCAAAAATCCTCCATCAGCCGTCCGCCGTTCCCGTAATTCATTCCCCACGGATGGAACAGCCGCTTCGTTTCGGCGGTGACAAATCCGCGTCCGTCTGGAGCCACGACGATGCGTTCCATCGCCCGCGCGCCGTGCTGAGTTGGAGTTTCGCTCGTCGAACGGCAGCCGCACAGCACCGCGGCCAGCAACAAAATCGTGGCGGAAATTTTCACGTCGCGGCCGGGCCGATCTCCGCCGGTTTCAGGTTCGCCTGCAACGTTGCGGGCGTCACCTCGCCTTCCCAGCGGCTGATGACGACGGTAGCGACGCCGTTGCCGATGAGGTTGGTGATCGCGCGGCATTCGCTCATGAAACGGTCGATGCCCACCAGCAGCGCGATGGAGGCAATGGGAATCGACGGCACCACCGCGAGCGTCGCGGCGAGCGTCACGAATCCCGCGCCCGTCACGCCGCTGGCGCCCTTCGAGGAAATCATCGCCACCACCAACAGCGAGATCTGCTCGCGCAAGCCCAGGTGCGTGCCCGTGGCTTGCGCGAGAAAAATCGCGGCCATCGACATGTAGATGTTCGTGCCGTCCAGGTTGAAGCTGTAGCCGGTGGGAATCACGAGGCCGACGGTTGATTCGCCGCAGCCGAGCCGGCGCATTTTCTGGATGATGCCGGGCAGGGCGGTTTCCGATGAACTCGTGCCGAGCACCAGCAACAGTTCCTCCTTGATGTAGGCGAGGAAGCGGAAGATCGAAAACCCGGACGCCGCCGCGATGCCGCCGAGCACCACGAGCACGAAGACCGCCGCGGTCAGGTAGAAACCAGCCATCAACGCCACGAGTTTGTTCAGCGCGCCGAGGCCGTAACTGCCCACCGTGAACGCCATCGCGCCGAGCGCCCCGAGCGGCGCCAAGCGCACGACGATGCGCATGATGCCGAAAAAAATCTCCGTCGCGCGCTCGATGACGTTCAACACCGGATCGCGCCGCGTCCCGAGCGCCGAGATCGCGAACGCCGTCAGTCCTGACACCAGCAGCACTTGCAACAAGTCGCCCGTCACGAAGGCGTCGAACAACGTTGTCGGGATGATGTTCAGCAGGAAGCCGACGGTGGTCTGCGCATGCGCCTTTTGCGCGTAGGTCTCGGCAAGGTTCGCGTCGAGCGAGGCGGGGTCGATGTTGAAGCCAACGCCCGGCTTGAGCACATTCACCACGATCAGCCCGATGACGAGCGCGAGCGTCGAGACAACCTCGAAGTAGATCAACGTCTTCACGCCCACGCGGCCGAGCTTCTTCAGGTCCGTCATCGACGCGACGCCGTGGACAACGGTGCAAAAGATGATCGGCGCGATCATCATCTTCACGAGCTTGATGAAGCCGTCGCCGAGCGGCTTGAGCGACTTGCCGAAATCGGGAAAGAGCCAGCCGATCACGATGCCCAGCGCAACGGCGATCAGCACCTGGACGTAGAGAATCCGATACCACGGCTTGCGCGGTGAAACGACAGGTGGCGGGGCAGTGTTCACGCGAGGTGGGTTGGATGAATGGGTTGCAACGCGCCGAGACTAGAAGGTTTCGCAACGTAGCGCAACGCGGCGAATTGGACGTGGCGTCCGATCACGGCTTGCTGGCCGGAAGCACTTGCACGCTCAGGGCCGAGGCGGTTTTGCCGCCGCGATACACGCGCTGCGTGGCCTTGCGGAAATCCTCCTCCTTTGCGGTCGGGATGTTGACGAAGGTCTGCGGGTTGCGGTCCACGAGCGGGAACCACGAGCTTTGCACGTGCACCATCACGCGATGGCCGCGGCGGAACGCGTGGCACAAGTCGGGCATCGTGAACTCGACCTTGGTCACCTTGCCCGGCTCGAACGGCTCGGGCTTCTCGAAGCTGTTGCGGAACTTTCCGCGGAAGACGTCGCCGCGCACGAGTTGCTGGTAGCCGCCGAGTTTTGCTTCGGCGGGATTGGGGGTGGGATCGGGAAAATCGCCGGGATAAACATCGACCAGTTTCACGACCCAGTCCGAATCGGTGCCGCTCGTCGAAACGTGCAGCGTCACCTTGATCGGCCCGGCGAAGGTCAGGTCTTCCTCCAGCGGCTCGGTCTCATACACGAGCACGTCCGTGCGCGAGGCGACGAAGCGCTGGTCTTCGATCGGATACGCGCGTGGGTAGCTGGTGGATTTGTCGTTCGTGTAGGGCACGGGCTTGGCAGGATCGCTTACGTATTCGTCGAATGCATTCGCGCCGTCACTCGACGCCTCAAAGGCCAGTGCGCCGCCGGAGCGCAGGTAAAGCGTGCGCGCCACGGCCTGTTTGGGCGGCCACGCCTCAAAGCGCCGCCAGCGGTGCGTGCCCGTCTCGAAAATGTGCGCCTCGGTCGGCGTGTAGTTCGTGTCGCCTTTCAAAAAGTGGCGGAAGAACGGCAACTCGATCTTTTCGCGATAGTACTCCGAGGTCTTCGCGTGGAAGCTGATCTGACCGAGCTTCTCGCCGGTGCCGCGACCCCAATCGCCGTGTGCCCACGGCCCTATCACCAGCGTGTTTTGAATCCGCGGATTCTGCCGCTCGGTCCAGCGATAGACTTCCAGCGGGCCGAACAAATCCTCCGCGTCGTACCAGCCGCCGACGGTCATCACGGCGCAACGAATGTTTTTGAGATGCGGCCGCGGATTGCGCGCCTTCCACCAGTCGTCGTAAGTCGGGTGCGCGAGGAATTCGTTCCACTCCGGCGCGCGGCCTTTGAGCAGCGTCGCGTCCGAGTTCGCCAGCGGCCCCATGCGCAGGAAGAAGTCGTAGCCGTCGGGCGTCTTGAAATTGAAGCTCTTCAACGCTTCGTGCAGCGGGTCTTCGGGCTTCTGCGCGAACATGAAGAAGAAGTTGAAATTCTGGCTGAGGAAGAACGCGCCGTTGTGGTGGATGTCGTCGCCGATGAACCAGTCGGTGACGGGCGCCTGCGGCGACGCGGCCTTGAGCGCCGGATGGCTGTCGATCATCCCCATCGCCGTGTAGAAGCCCGGGTAGGAAATGCCAAACATGCCGGCCTTGCCGTTGTTGTTCGGGACGTTTTTCACGAGCCAGTCGATCGTATCCCACGCGTCCGAGCTTTCGTCGGTGTCCTTCGGCCCTTTCTTCGGATTGAACGGCCGCACGTGAACGTATTCGCCCTCCGAGCCGTAGCGCCCGCGCACGTCCTGCGTGACGAGGATGAATTTGTCCTTCGCCAGCGTGCGGAACGAGCCGGCGGGATCGGTGTAATTGTCCACGCCGTACGGCTTGAGCGCGTAGGGCGTGCGCGTGAGCATGATCGGCCACGCGTGCGAATCGTCCTTGGGCGCATACACGCGCGTGAAGAGCCGCACGCCGTCGCGCATCGCGATGCGGTGCTCGTATTTGGTGTAATGCTCCGCCATCCACGCGGCGTTGGTGTCGGCGACCTTTTCCTGCGCGATCGAAGCCGCGACGAGGCCGAAAAGGAGAACGAAGGGAAGAACAACGCGAGCGGTGCGTTTCATGGCGCGCATTGTCGGCAGACGAAGGCCGCCAGCAAGGAGGAACTGGGATGACGCTCAGCCGCGAGAGTTGATCTTCAGTCAACCCAGCTTCAACGGCCCGCCGTCGCACAGCTCCTTCTTGCCAAACGTCTCGACGCGGTGCCCGACGGCATGCGCGAGTGCGAGGTGCAGGCGGTTGTGCGCGATCTTGTCGAACTTCAGCGAGCGGCCCATCTGGAAACCAAGTCCACCACCGACGAGCACGAACGGAATGTTGTCGAGCGTATGCGAGTTGCCCTTGCCGAGTTCGTTGGTCCACACGATGAGCGTGTGGTCGAGCATCGAGCCGCTGGCGCCCGGCTCGGGCGTCTTTGAAAGTTTTCCGACGAGGTAAGCCAGCTCGCCGCAGAACCACTTGTTGATCTTCGTCAGCTTCGCCACCGCGTCCTCGTTCTTGTCCGGCTCGTGCGAGAGGCCGTGGTGGCCGTCCTTGATGTCGAGCCAGTTCATGCGCGCGCCACCCACCGACTTGGTGAACTGCAACGTCGCCACGCGCGCCATGTCGTTGACGAAGCTGTTGACGAGCAGGTCGATCTGCATCCGGCTCAGGCGCGGCAGGTTGTCGTTCTGGTCGGCGACGCCCTCTTCGAGCGCGGGGGGCTCGACGCGCAGCTTCTGCCGGCTGCTGTCGGCGATCTCCTTTTCCATCTGCTTCACCAGCGCTTCGTGTTCGTCGAGCAGCCGGCGGTCTTCCGCGCTGATGAGCTTGCGCACTTTCTTCAAATCATCGCGCACATCGTCGAGGATGCTCTGCAGGTTCTCCTTGTCCTTCAACTGCCCGTAAAGCTTTTGATACATCTGATAGGGATCGGAAACCGGCGCGACGGGTTTGTTCGGCCCGGCGTAACTCATGCGCGTCCACGGATCGGCGCGATCGGTGACGCCGATGCCAAACTCCAGCGAGCCGAAGCGGGTGCGTGTCTCCGTGCGGCCCTGGAAAAAGTTCTTCAACTCCTGATCAATCGAAATGCCGCTCGCCCAGCCCGCCGGCGTGTGCGAACCGCCCTGGATGTTGCCGGGGAAGAGCTCGATGCCCGTGAGCAGACAGCTCATGCCGCGCATGTGATTGTCGCCGTCGCCGCGGACCTTGTTGCTCAAGCCGTGCAGGACGAGCGTGTGGTCCTTGAACGCTTCGAGCGGCGAGAGGATTTCCTTGAACTGAAAATCCTTCCCCTCCTCATCGGGCCAATAGTTCGAAGGGATGGTGCCGTTGGGGCTGAACATGAAAACCAGCCGCTGCCGCGGGCGCGCCGGCGCGGCCAGGCCGAGGCTCGGCAGACCGACGATGAACGGGAGCGACGCGGCGGACAGCCCGACGCGTTTGAGGAATTCACGGCGATGGATGGCGTTCATGTCTTCTTTGGTTTAGACGCTTTATCGAGGTCGTGCAACGCCGACGTGACGGCGATCTCCACGAGGAGTTGCTGCATGTTGAATCCGGAAGCGGCGAACGAACGGTGCAGGCGGCTCGCGGTGTCCGAACCATAGGCGAACATCGGCTGCTTGACAACTTGATGGAACAGTTGCTCGACGAACGCGCTCTGCGCCTGCTCGCTCGCCGCGGCAAACTCCGCGATGTCCCGCGCACCGTGGAACTGAACCTTGTTCCCGTCGTCGGTCACGTAGTCGCCGGTGGCGTCGATCGGCCTCCCGTTTTCGCGCGTACGGAAGCGGCCCACGGCGTCGTAGTACTCCAGGCTGAAACCGAGCGGGTTGATGACTGCATGGCAGTTCTGGCACGCCTCGGAACGCGTGAGCGCGGCGATCTTTTCGCGCATCGAAAGTTTCGGGTCGAACTCCTCGTTCTTGAACGCGACGGCTTCGGGCGGTGGCCGGAGGGCGCGCCCGACGATGTTGCGCGTCAGGAAGACCCCGCGATGAATCGGCGAGCTGAATTTCTGATACGAGAACGCCGCGAGCAGATACGGATGCGTCACCACGCCGGCGCGCTGCTTTGGGTCGAGCGAAATCTTCACGAAGTCGTCCGGCGTGTTGGTGCTGATGCCGTAGAACTGCGCGAGCCGGCCGTTCACGAACAGATCGTCCTCGAGCAACAGCCGCCGATAGTCCGACGAGCCGCTCCAGAACACATCGTCGAGGAAGAGGTTCAGCGACGTGCGCAGGTCGGAGATGATCTCGGGCGTGAAGCCGGGGAAAAGTTTTGCGTCCTTCGAGAGGTCCTCGGCGTGGTTGACCTGGAGCCAGTGATGGAAGAACGCGCGCACCTTCGCCCGTGCGCGCGGGTCGGCCAGCATCCGCTTCGCCTGCGCCACCACCTGCTCGCGTGAGCGCAGCGCACCCTGCGCCGCAGCCTTCACCAACTCGCGGTCCGGCAGGGAATCCCACAGGTCGAACGAGAGCCTCGACGCGACCTCGAATTCATCGGGTCTGGCATTGTCGAGGCCGAGGTAGAGAAAGCGCGGCGATTTGAGCGCGAGGAGCACGACGCGTTTCACCGCGTCTTCAGGTTTGGGCGCGGCTTTGCCCTTGAAGTGCGCCGCGATGTACGTGCGCTTCTGCTCGTCGCTCAACGGACGGCGGAAGGCGGCTTCCACAAACTTCCCGCAAAATGCCTGCACCTTCGCGGCGCGGTCGGGGCCGTCCTTCTTGCTGCCGGTGAATTCGTCGAGCCGCGCCACAATGAAGTTCGCGACTTCGATGGCTGCCTGCGTCGCCGCGTCGTCCCACGATTTCGAGACGGATACGCCACGTTCATAGCCCACGCTGCTGTCGTCAGCGGGGAACGGCGTCGCGACGACGAACGTGGGTTGCACGCGCGTCGGCGAAAGGTTGCGGGCCGGCACGATCACGCGCGTGCCGTGCGGCGGCTTCCACAGGAGCGCGACGGAGGCGAGCGTGTCCTTGGGCGCCTTGAACCACTCCAGCCGCAGCGGATACGCGCGCCCGCCGAGCAGGCGCAACGTGGCCTTGTGTTCGTCCACCGTGCCCGACGCGACGCCGGCATCGATCAGCGGCGGCTCGTCGCCATTGACCCACAACCGCGCGCCGTTGGGCGTCTTGAGGATGAATTCGTATTCGCCCGTCTCCTCGGCGACGACCGACCCGCTCCAGTTGACGTTGAGGCCGTTGGTCGTGCCGACGGATGGTTGAGCGTCCTCGCGCAGGAAATCGAAATCCACCGTGCGGTCCACGCGGTCGGTCGCGTTGCGTTCGCCGCCGCCCCGCCTTCCTCCGCTGCGAAACGAGGCGCGCAATCCGCGCTCGGGACCAACGGGCGCGTCGGCACCGGTGAACTGCTTGAGCAGGTCGGCAACCGTGTTGAGAAGCTGGCGGTTGGTGAGGCGGACGAGTTCGACGCGCGGCGGGTTTTTCTTCAACCGCGCCTCGCGCGAGTAGAACGCGTCGTAGATGTATCGGGCGACCGCCTCCGATTGCTCCGGACTGAGCGTCTTCGGTTTGTCGTCCGGCATGGATTTGTGGATGTAGCGGCTGAGTTTCTCCAGCGGCCAGTCGCCGACGAGCGGCTCCTTGTATTCCTTCTTCACGCCCTCGCCGTTTTTCCCGTGACACTTCGCGCACTGCTGCTTGTAGAGGTCGCGCCCATCCGGCGGCCGCGACGCGCCAAGCGCGCGCGGCTGTGCCAGCAAGAGGCACAACGCCGACAAAGAAGCGAGGCAACGAATTGTTCGGACGAGCTTCACGTTTCAGAGTTTACGAATCGAACCGTGACGAAGCACGGCGGATTTTCGACGGAGAAACTGACGAAGAATTCGCATCTCTGTTCGACGGCTCCGATTCACCGAACTTCAGATCAGGTCAAGTTCCGTTGTCCTCCGGACCGGTCGCCAACGAATTCCGCCAGGAAGCAATCGAAGGCGGTCTCGTAACCCGACGGCGGCAGCAACCGCTCGCGCAGGACGGCGAGGCGCTGTCCGAGGTTTTGGGACGCGGTGCTCATCGAAATCGTCCTTCCGGTGACGGCTCAAAAATCCGTATTCGGCCCTTTGATGTCGAGGTCCTTGATCCACGCGTTTCGAAAGCGCACGTCGTGGCCTTCGCACTGGAGCTTGAGACCCTGCGGCGTGTCGGTGATGCCTTTGCCGCCATCGTTGCCGCCGTCGACGCCGGAATTCGCGCCGCCCCAGACTTTGTTGATCGCCACGTTGGTGTGCACCTTCTGGCCGTTGAAATACATCGAGACGAGCGCCTTCTCCGAAAGCTTGCCGTCCTTGAATCGCGCGGCACGGAAGTTGATGTCATAGGCGTTCCATTTGCCGATGCCGGCGAAGGCGTGATACGGCGACTCGGTTTCGTTGATCACGGCGCCCATTCCGTGCTTGGTCTTCACGCCCTCTTGAATCTGGATCTCGTAACGATTCTGAAGATACACGCCGCTGTTGCCGTGCTCTTTCATCACGAGGAATTCGATGTGCAGACGGAAATCGCGAAACGCCTTTTTCGTGACGATGTCCGCCGCGCCATATTTGCCGCCATCGGCCGCGCGGTCATCGGTCATCAGGCAGGTCTTCCCCTTGTCCACGGGGTCTTCGACGATCTTCCACTTGATCGGCATGGAAGAACCAAACCGCGGTCCCTCCCAGTAAATCCACTTCGCATCGAGCATCGCGCGCGAGCCGTCAATAATGACCTCCGCGCCCGGCAGCGGTTTCGCGCCGAGGCCGATGTGTTTGTCGGCGGCACTGGTGCTCAGCACCTGTGCGACGGCGGCGAGTGAAGTGGTGAAGGTTCGAAGCGAGCGGACGTTGGTTGTGATCACGCGACGGAGCATGAAAGTTTGCCGCCGGGGATTCAAGCGCCGCCACATGCAGCGTCCCATGAACGCGCCCCAATCTCTACTTCCCCGCCGCCGGATGTTCCTTGAAAAACTTTGCGATGAGCGCGGGTGCCTCCGGCTTGAATTCGTGTCCGCCCGGATGGATGAACGACACGAACGGCGTGCCGCCCTTCGATTCGTAGATGAGGCATTGCTTGTCCCACGGCTTGCCCTCGGATTCGCAGCCGTTGAGTTTGCGCACCGCCTCCATCGCGGCCTTCTGCCATTCGTATTTCACGAGCGGATCGTTCTCGCCGGCGAGGTGCATCGCGGGTTTCGGTTTCAGCTTTCCAACTTGTGAGGCCATCCCCGATGCGGCGGCAGCCGAAGGCGCAACGGCCGCGAAGACATCGCCTCGCACCGACCACAGGAGATAGGTAAAGCCGCCGCCGTTCGAGTGGCCCGTGGAGTAGATGCGTTTCCCGTCCACCTTGTAGTCGACCTTGAGCTTCGCGAGCAGCGCGTCGAAGAACTTCAAGTCGCGATCGCCCTGCGCACCGACGCTGTGCTGCCAGCCGGGCTTTTTGCCCTCGGGATCAGTGAGGCGACCGGGTGTGTTGAGGCCCTGTGCATAAACCGAGATCGCCTCGGGCCAGTGCGTGTTCATCGCCAAGCCGCGCGCAGACTGGCGCATGTTGCCGCCGTGCCCGTGCCAGACAAACACGACGGGCGTGCTCTTCTCCTTCGCCGACGCCGGCGCATAGACCAGCGCCTCGCGCGTGACGCCGTCCACCGTGAGTTCGAGCCGCTGGAAACCCTGCGGCAGCTCCCCCGCAGCGGC
Organism: Verrucomicrobiia bacterium; assembly: GCA_036522715.1. Lineage (GTDB taxonomy): Bacteria > Verrucomicrobiota > Verrucomicrobiia > Limisphaerales > JACQFS01 > DATDFH01. The sequence goes on along the minus strand of DATDFH010000348.1, from coordinate 2,763 downwards.
ACCAAGAACCGGCCGCGCGACGACGAGCGCAATCAGGATGGACAGCGTGAAGAGGAAATGCCGGCGATGGTGTTTCATAGCTTCCGAAGGAGACGCTGCGCCGCGCCGGACGGTATCGGAAAATTTTCCACCGCGGCCCGCTCACTTCCCCACCCGCTCCAACTCCTCCCACCGCGCGTAGAGCCGCGCGGCCTCGGCTTTGCCGGCGTCGATCTCCTGGAGCACGCCGGGCACTTCGCGCGAACGTTCGGCGTAGAACTTCGGGTCGTTGAGTTGATCCTCCAGTTCCGCCACGCGCGCCTCAATGACGGCGATGGCCGCTTCCATGCCTTCGAGTTCGCGCTGTTCCTTAAAGCTCAATTTGCGCGCCTTCGCGGATTTCGCGGGAGCGGAAATTGAAGTCAGAGCGACGGGCGCGGAAAACCTTTCCGCCAGTTCGCGCCCGCGTTGCTCGCGCTCCTTCCGCTTCTCCAGGTAGTAGGAGTAATTGCCCGGCTGCACGAACACGCCGCCGTCCTCGAACGCCACGATCTGGTCGCAGATGCGGTCGAGGAAATATCGGTCATGGCTGACGACGAGCACGCTGCCGCCGAAATCGGCGAGCGCCTCCTCCAACATCCGCAGGCTCGGCAGATCGAGATCGTTGGTCGGTTCGTCGAGGACGATGATGTTGCCGCCGCGGCAAAGAACCTTGGCGAGCATCAGGCGCGCGCGTTCGCCACCGGAGAGGCGGTCCACGCGTTCCTTCACGCGCTCGTCCTCGAACAGGAAGCGGCGCAGATAGGAACGCGCGCTGAGTTTCTGGTCGCCGAAGTGGACGACCTCGTTAATGTCCGATACCTGCTGCATCACGGTACCGTTGTAGTCGAGTTGCATCCGGGCCTGGTCGATGTAATTGAAAACGACCTTCTTGCCGACCGTCACGGTGCCTTCGTCGGGCGCGCGTTCACCGAGACAGAGGCGCAGCATCGTGGTCTTGCCGACACCGTTGCGGCCGACGACGCCGGTGCACTGTCCGGGCTTGAGGGAAATTTTCTGATGACGGAACAACCAGCGTTCCGCGGCGCCTTCACCGACCTTCGCGCCCGCGTTGACGAGTTCCACGCCCACGTTGCCGATCTCCGGCGGCGGCGGGATGAGCAGGTCCATCTCGCGTTCCTCGGGCGGCGCTTCGAGACCGGCGATGGCGTAAAAAGTGTCGAGACGATGGCTGGCTTTGGAACGTTGCGCGCGCACCCCGGCGCGGACCCACTGAAGCTCCTCGCGGAGGAATCGCTGGCGACGGCGTTCGCTCTGCTCGGCGATCTCCTGTCGGATGGCTTTGGACTCAAGGTAGGCGGTGTAGTTGCCCGGATGCGAATACGCGCGGCCACCGTCGATCTCGACGATGCGCGTAGCAATCACATCAAGGAAGTAACGGTCGTGCGTGACGAAGATCACCGCGCCGGGAAAGTCGTGGAGAAATTCCTCGAGCCAGCGGATGGATTCGGCATCGAGGTGATTGGTCGGCTCGTCGAGCAGCAACAAATCTGGCTGCGATGCGAGCGCACGGCATAGCGCCACACGGCGTTTCTCGCCGCCCGAGAGTGGACCGACGAGCGAATCCAGCGGCGGCGCATCGAGGGCGCTGGCTTCGGCGTTGATGCGCGCGTCGAGGTTCCAGCCGTCGGCGTGGTGGATTTTGTCGAGCAACTCCGAGAGTTCCGTTTCGCTGCCATCACCGGATTCATAACGTCTGAGCCATTCCACCAAATCCGCCGCGCCCGCCTCGATGTTTTCGCGGACAGTTTTCGCGCCATCGAGTTCAAACTCCTGCGGGAGGTAGCCGATGCGCAGGCCGCGGCGGCGGGAAACCTCGCCTGAATCCGCTTCACTGGTGCTGGCGAGAATCTTGAGCAGGCTGGTCTTGCCGCAACCGTTGCGCCCGACCAGACCGACCTTTTCACCGGGCGCCACCGAGAGCGTGACGCCGGTGAGCAATTGCTGGTGCCCGAAGGCGAGCGTCAGTTCGTTGGCGGAGAGGAGCGCGGGCGTCGGCGAACTCATCGGGAGAAACGCAAGCCGAAGCGCCGGCGATTTCCCTGCGGCCGGCCGCCCGAATGGCGCTGGCCAACGTTACCGCGATGTCCACCGTGCTGCGGGCGCGGTTCGGGCATGGCAACGGCGCGCGGATCGGGAGCCGCGCCGTAGTTAAATCCCTCGGCACGCTTGCGCACGATGCCGCGGCCGATGAAGCGTTCGACCGAGCGCAATTCGCCGTGGTCCCCCGGTGTGACGAAGCTGATTGCGTCGCCAATCGCGTGCGCGCGCCCGGTGCGACCGATGCGGTGGACGTAATCCTCGGCGTGCATCGGGAAGTCGAAATTCACCACGTGCGAGATGCCGTCCACGTCGATGCCGCGCGCGGCGATGTCCGTCGCGACGAGCACGCGCACGGCGCCGGACTTGAAATCGTTGAGCGCGCGCAGCCGCTGGCTCTGAGAGCGGTTCGAATGTAGCGTCGCCGTGCGGATGCCGTCCTGCTCAAGTTTGCGCGCGATGCGGTCGGCGCCGTGCTTCATGCGAGAGAAGACGAGCACCATGTTCATTTGCGGCTCGCGCAGCAAGTGCGCGAGCAGCGCCGACTTGAGATGCTTCGGCACTTCGTACACGAGCTGCGTCACGGTCTCGGCGGGATTCGAGCGGCGGCCAATCTGCACGATCTTCGGCGCGCGCTGGAACTCGTGCGTGAGCGCCTCGATCTCGCGCGATAGGGTAGCAGAG
>DATDFH010000347.1:0-9165 GCA_036522715.1 Verrucomicrobiia bacterium | reverse complement strand
GGCGGGTTGTTCGTGGCGGTGGTGGCGCCGTTGATTTTCAAGAATTATTCCGAACTGCACGCAGGCTTGTTTGCACTTGCGGCGCTGGTCGCGGCGGTGTTGTTCGTCGATGAACGCAGTCCGCTGCGCCGCGGCCGGCCGGCGTGGGCGTGGGGCTTGATCGCGGCGGCGCTGATCGGCGCGGGCGCGGGTCTTTACCATGACGCCCGTTACGGGGTGCGCAACGCGCTGGAGGTGACGCGCAATTTCTACGGCGTGCTCCGGGTGAATGAGTATTACGCCAGCGATCCAGAAGCGCACAAGTTGATGCTCCAACACGGCGGCACCACGCACGGCCTCCAGTTCGTCGAACCGCACAAACGCCGTCTGCCCACGAGCTATTACACGAGCACCAGCGGCATCGGCCGCACGATGAAGAATCTCAGGCCCGAGACGCCGCGGCGGGTGGGCGTGGTGGGACTGGGCACCGGGTCGATGGCAGTGTGGGGCAAACCGGGCGACACTTTCCGCTTTTACGAAATCAACGAAGAGGTGTTGCGACTGGCGCGCGGGCGCTTCTGGTACGTGCCCGACTCGCAGGCGAACATCGAGGTCATTCTCGGCGACGCGCGGCTCTCGTTAGAGCGCGAACCGCCGCAAAACTTCGACGTGCTGGTGCTCGACGCGTTCAGCAGCGATGCGATTCCGATTCACCTGCTAACGCGCGAAGCGTTGGAGATTTACCTGCGGCACATGAAGCCCGACGGCGTCATTGCGGTGCACATCTCGAACCGCTATCTCGATCTCCAGCCCATCGTGCTGCGACTGGCCCAACATTTCCACCTCGCCACCGGGATCATCGACGATGCCGACGTGGACGAACGGCAGGACGACGAGGAAACCGGCGGTGCCTACGCGTCCGACTGGGTGCTGCTCTCGAAGAACAAGGAGTTCCTGAACTCCAAGCCGATCCTTGACGCGTCGAGCGAACCGGAGGCGTTTTCGGAGAAGATCAAGATGTGGACCGACGAGGAGAGCAACCTCTGGCGCATCGTGATGTGGTGAGACCACCGCGACGGAACGCTGAAATTTTCTTCGCCGCTGTTTGACTTCGCGCCTGTCGAGCCGGCATGATGCCACGCATGAAACGTTTTCTGATGCTCGCGGCGCTGGTCTGCGCGTCGCTGGCATTCGCTGAAAAGATGAGTTCGCTTTACGACATTCCGTTGAAGGACATCCACGGGAAGGACGCTTCGCTCAAGGCGTGGCAGGGCAAGGTCCTCCTGATCGTGAACGTCGCCTCGCAATGCGGCTACACGCCGCAATACTCCGGCCTCGAAGCGCTCCACCGCAAATACAAGGACCGAGGCCTGGTCGTGCTCGGCTTTCCGTGCAACCAGTTCGGCGGCCAGGAACCGGGCAGCGAGGCCGAGATCCTCAAGTTCTGCAAGTCCAACTACGACGTGACGTTCCCGCTGTTCGGCAAGATCGACGTGAAGGGGCCGAACCAGCATCCCCTTTACGCGACGCTCACCGGCAAAAGCTCGCCGTTCCCCGGCAACGTGAAGTGGAACTTCGCCAAGGTTCTTGTCGGGCGCGACGGCAAGATCATCAAACGCTTCGACTCCGGCGACGAACCCGATTCGAACGAAGTCACGCGTGCAATCGAAACCGCGCTCGCCGCCAAGTAAATCTCTGGTTCATTTTCCACGCACACTATTCTATGGCAAAAATCCAGCACATCGCCCTCCTCAAGTTCAAGGAAGGCACGACCCAAGAACAGATCGACGGCGTTTTCAGCGGACTGCTCGACCTTTCCGAGAGCATCCCCGGCATCGAGAACTTCACCTCGGGCGCGAACAACAGTCCCGAGGGGCTTTCGCAAGGCTACACGCACGCGATGGTGATGACCTTCACCGACGCCGCCGCTCGCGATGCCTACCTCGCGAACGCGGAACACAAGACGTTCCTCGACGCCAATCTCCCGTTGGTGGAGACCGTGGCGATCGTGGATTTCGAGGTGTAGCCGCTCTGCGCGCGATCGCGGCTGTCAGAAGACTACCGCGAGGCGTCCGGCACGAGCACCGCCTTGACGATCTGGCCGGAGTGCATCGTGCGGAACGCGTCCTCCCACTGCTGAAGATTCCATTGGCCGCCGATGATCGGAGCCACGTCGAGCTGACCGGAGGCAAGCAACTGAATCACGCGCTCCCAGATCGGCCAGTTGTGGCTGAAACTTCCCTGAAGGCGGACGTTCTTCTGAACGAGCGGATCGAGGGAGAAATCCAGCGGCTGCGGTCCCCAGCCAACTTTGGTGATCCAGCCCGCCGGGCGCACCAACTCCAACGCCGTCTTGAGTGCCGGTGAGTAACCGGTGGCATCGATCACGCCTTCGACTCCGAGGCCGTCGCCGGCTTTCGCCCACGCGGAGGCGTCGCCCGTGATCGCGGTGCAACCATACTTCTCTGCGATGGCCAGGCGCGTTCGGTCGCGTTCCAATCCGGCGACCGCCACAATCGCGCCCTGCAATCGCGCAATGGCAGCGCACAATATCCCAATCGGCCCCGGTCCGAGCACGAGCACGCGGTCGCCGGGGTGAATCTCCGAGTTGATCGCGGTGGCGTTGTAGGCCACGCAACACGGCTCGCACAACGCCGCCTTTTCGAGGGGAAGACTCTCCGGCACGCGGTGCAGAATGCGCGTGGGCACGCGGACGAAGCGCGTCATCGCGCCATCCACCGCCGCGCCGTAACCGAGTCGCGTGGGATCGAGGTTGTAGAGGCCGCGACGCGACATCGGGTTGTTGGGATCAATCACCGCGGCGGTTTCGCTCACCACGCGGTCGCCATCCTTGAAGTTGTTCACGCGCCGGCCGACCTCGCGCACGCGCCCGGCGAACTCGTGACCGAGGACGCACGGATAGTTCACCCGCCAACTGTGGTCGCCCGTCCACATGTGCAGGTCGCTGCCGCACACGCCGACGGCGGCAACTTCGAGCAACACGTCGTCCTCGCCGATTTCGGGCACGGACACTTCGCGCAGTTCAACGCTGTACGGTTTGCGGTCGTAAGTGACGATGGCGGGCTGGGTGGTGGTCCGGTTCATCTCACTTCCTCGGCTGGTAGTTCGCTTTGACTTGCTCGACGTAATGCTTCAACGCGCCCAGCACATCCGCGCTGTCGAACAGCGGATGACCGATGGCGACGAGTTGCGCGCCCGCTTTCACCGCGCGCACCGCATCTTCGGCGCCGAATGTCGCGACGCCGATGGGAATGTCCACCACCGCGAGCACGGTTTCGAGCCATTGCGTCGAGTCCCTCGTCGCGTCGGCGCGGCGCTGATCGGCGGCGTAGTGCAGATAAATCATATCCACGCCCCAGCGCGCGACCAAGCTGGCCCGCGCCGCGAGGTCCTTCACGCCGATCATGTCAGTGACGACCTTGATGCCGGTCTGCTTGCCGGCGGCAATGGCAGCCTTCACTGTTTCATCGGAGGCGTTGGCACATACGGTCATGTAGTGCCCGCCCTGCTTCTGTGTGATGAGGACATTCTTCCCGCCGGAATCCATGGTCTTGTAGTCGGCGAGAATCGGGTAAGTGGGAAAGGCGCGCGCGAGCCTGCCGATGGCCTCGACGCCTTGGGCCACGATCAGCGGCGTGCCGGCTTCGAGAATGTCCACGCCCGCCCCCACGCCGATCTCCGCCATGCGCAGCGCCTCATCGACGGTGGGAAAATCCAGCGCGAGTTGAACGAGCGGCAGCGTAAGTTGCATGAACCGATTGGAAATCCTCCGCCCCGGTCGCGCGAGGAAAAACTGTCAGCCGTGTTGGAGCGCGAACATCGCGAGCGTTTCGAGCCGGGGCACTGTAAAGCTCACGAGTCCCCTGCCCTCTTCATGGTTGATCACGCGGCTGATCGGGATTTGTTCCACCTGCCGCACGCGCGTGCCGCCGGGCAGGCGCACGCGCACATGAATGCCTTCAACGGGGATGTTTGGCAGATCCTTCTGGAAGTTGATGAGCGTCAGCAGGTGACGCCGGCGCTCTGGTTGGTGGAAGAGAGTCAACTCGACCACCGGCGGCGCGCCGGCCTCGAAACTCCAGCGGTCGTTCAGCCGCCGGATGAGTTGGAGAAAAGTTTCCCGCAGACCTTCGACATCCTCCACCACGCTCGCGCAGTAGATCGCGCGGCCGCGGCCGAAACGGTTCAACACGATCTCCGGCCGGTCCGTCGGCACCCACGGCGGGTTGCTGTGAAACGAGGAGAAGTGCCGCCCGTCCGGCGCGGGCCAGGTGAGCGTGGTGGTGGCGAGCACTTCCGCGCCAAAATGCGCCTTGACCTCGATGCCGTAGCCCTTCACGAACGCCGGCTGTTTGGCGGTGAAGCGCGGGAAGTTGGCCGCGCCTGCGGACGTGGGCGCCACGTAATGATCCCAATCGTCCCAACTCGCCTTCACGAGCGAGACGCCGAAAACATCGGCGAGTTGGAAATCCTTCTGCATCTTCCCGCGCGTATTCACGAGCGATGAATCGCCGCTGGCGTAGAGCGCGCCGCCGTTGCGGACGAACTCGCGGATCGCGGCGGTTTCCTCGGCATCCAGCATGTGGACGTTCGACAGTACGAGCATTTTGAATTGCCCCAGTCGCGCGAGCGAGTGGCGTGTGATCACGGTGTAGGGAATGTGATCGGCGATGAAGCCCCGCGCGGCGTTTATCGCGCTCTCGGTGTGAGTGTCCTTGCGTTCGAGATCGGCGATGGGCTTTCCGTTCTGCCGCATGTCGAACTTTGATTCGAGGCTCATGTAAATCGCCACGTCCGCCACGCGCTCGCCGCCGATGTGCGCGTAATACGGCATCAGCTTGTCGAAGATGCGCCCCATGCGCTCGTGCGCGCGGCGGTTCACCGTGCCGATTGGATCAATGGCATCAATGAAGATGAACGCGCCGTGATCCGCGATGGCCGCCGACGCCTTGGCCTCCAGCAATTCGTCCGGCTTGCTCCCGGTGTGGTCGGCGATATCCACCGAGTAACTCGTCTCGTAGCCGAACGGTCGGTGCGGCGTCAGCTCGGACAACAGTTTGCGGACGAACGAACCCTGGAGCGAGTCGCCGTAGAAATCGCCCTGGAGAAAATCGTTGCGCTGCACGAGCGGCGAGGCGGCGCCGAAGCCCCAGTTCAGCGGATATGTCGAAGCTTGATGTTCGACCGTCGTCTCCGGCCGGAAACGCCGCACGGTGCTCGTGCAAATACCCGCAAACTCCGCGAGCCACGCCTCGCGCCGCCGTTGCAACGCGGTCCATTTCTCGTCGAGCCAGTTGAGCGTCTTGGGGATCTCGCCGCCGACTTCATCCGCGAAACGTTTCTGGCAATGCGAACAAAAACAGACTCCGCTCCAGAATGTCATGTCGAAGCGCATTCCCTCGAAGCGGTAGCGCTCGCAGATTTCCTGCGTCCAGGCGCGGACGTATTCGCGGTAGGGCGAGTTGGGGCAGACGATGCCGTAACGCTTGCCGTCGCCGCCGCGGGGTTCGCCGTTGTGACGGAGCGAGCGCCAGTCGGGATGGTTGTCATACGCCCAGCGATCCACGAGCACGCTCGCGTAGAGCACCACGGCGATCTTGCGCGCGTGGCATCGATCAGTCAGTTCCTGAACTAGATCGCGCCCTTTCAAACCACGATGTTGCTGGCCAACTTTGGTTGGGTAATTGAACAGCCCCGTGTGCGACTGGGCGTAGCAGACGACCGACTGTGCGCGCGATTGGACGAGCGCCGCCACGTATTCATCCGGATCGAACTGCGAGAGGAATTTTTCATCCCAATCCGGAATGTGCATGTCGATCACCGCGCGGCGCCACGCGCGTTCATACCAACGCCCCGGAGTGCCTTGCGAGCGAACGGACATGCCTGCGGCCGATGCTCCTTTGGTCCGGACGGGCGCGCATCCGCTCACCCCCCCCAACGCGACACCCGCCGCGGCCGTCGTGAGGAACTTGCGCCGCGAGTGTCCGTCGTTGCGGGAATGCATGGCGCGAAGTCTGCCGGCCGCGACGCGCACGATCAATTCGTTAGATGCTCACGCGTTCCGTGAAGGTCGAGACTTTGCACTTTCTTTGCGAGCGCCACCCTTTACGCTGGCGCTCGCGTGACCCAGCGAACTTCAACGGAATGCGGCAACAGTCCTTCCGAAGACGAAGCGCCGGGCGTCGTGGAGGAACTCGTCCGCCAAGCCGAGCGCGCCGGCGCCAGCGACGTGCACCTCCAACTGAACGGCGACACCGGCGAAGTTGCTTTCCGGCTCGATGGCGTGATGACGCCGGTCCGCTCACTGCCCGCGGCGATTGCGCCGCTCGTGTTTGGGCGCATCAAGTATCTGGCCCGGCTCAAGACCTATGAACAATCGCTCCCGCAAGATGGCCGCATTGACCGCGCCGGGCTGGGAGCGCGCAACGACGTGCGCGTGGCGACCTACCCGACCGTCACCGGCGAAAAGATCGTGTTGCGCCTGTTCACCAGCAGCGGTGCGCGCTCGCTCGACGAACTGGCGCTGCCCGCCGACGCGCGCGCTCCGCTCGAACAATTTCTCCGCCAGCGCACCGGCCTGCTGCTGCTCACCGGCCCAGCGGGCAGCGGGAAAACCACGACGATCTATGCCTGTCTGCGCCACCTCGCCGGGCATGGCGGCCGTCACATCATCACCGTCGAGGACCCGGTCGAGCAAATCGTCCCCGGCCTGATGCAGACCGAGGTCAACGAGCCGCGCGGGCTGACGTTTGCGAAGGCGGCGCGACATCTGTTGCGGCAGGACCCCGAGGTGCTCGTCATCGGCGAAATCCGCGACGATGAGACGGCGGGCATTGCGTTGCGCGCGGCGCAAACAGGCCATCTCGTGGTCTCGACGCTCCACGCCGGCTCCTGCCAGGGCGTCATCGAACGGCTGCTCGCGCTGGCCCGCGATCCCGACTCGCTCGCCTCCGCCATCGAACTCGTGCTCAACCAGCGCCTGCTCCGGCGGCTGTGCACGAGCTGCCGCGGCGCCGGCTGCGAGGCGTGCCTGCGCACTGGCTACCAAGGCCGCACGCCGGTCGTGGAATGGTTTCAAGCCGGCGACGATTTGCGCCGCCAACTCCGCGCGCACGAGCCGCCCGTGTGCCGGCCACAGCGAACGCTCGAACAATCCGCGCGCGAACTCATCGCAACATGCGTCACCAACGAGGCGGAGTATCGACGAATCTTCGGCGTATGAACCACGAGGAGTTCGCATTCTTCAACCAGCAACTCGCCGGCATGTTGCGCGCGGGCATCCCGCTCGAAGGCGCGTTGCGAAAGCTCTGCGCCGAGATGCGCCGCGGCCCGTTGCGCGCCAAAATTGAAAAGCTCGAAGCCGACCTCGCCCGGGGCACGCCGCTCGCCGACGCCATCGCCGCGCGCAAACTTCCGGAATTCTACGTGCGCCTCGTGCAAGCCGGCGTCAAGGCCGGCGATCTGCCGGGCACGCTTGTGCTGCTGGCCGACCACTATCAGGCCGCGGCAAACTTGTGGACCCGCCTCAAGGGATTGCTCGTCTATCCCGCCATCGTGGTGGCCGGGTCGCTCGGACTTTCGCTCCTGCTGAATCAACTCGGGCGACAGATGATCAACATGTTCTTCACGACCGATGAGGTGTTCGGAGGGATGGACATCAACGCGAGGATGGCCGCGATCCATCTCGGCCTGTGGGCGCCGCCGATCCTTCTCCTGCTCGCCGCCGGACTGATGCTGGCGGCTTTGTTGTCGCCCGGCCTGCGACGAAAACTGAGCTGGCGCGTGCCGGGCTTCCGCGAGGCGAATCTCTCGCAAACCGCCGCGACGCTCGATCTGATGATCCGCCGGGGCTGCACCGCGAGCGACGCCATCGCGATGCTGGCGGCAGCCGAAAGGGGTTGTCCGGCAGGCGCCGAACTTTCGGTGTGGCAACAGCGCCTCGCCGAAGGGCGCGGACGTTTCGCGGAGTTTGCCGTCGGCGGCCGCATCTTTCCGCCGCTCTTCACATGGATGGTTTCCTCCGCGGGTGAAGATCTCGCGGGAGGATTTCGGCGCGCCGCGGAGTTTTATCGCACGCGCGCGCTCGCCCGCATCGAGCGGATGCTCTACGCCGTGCTGCCCGTGTCGGTGCTGGCGCTGGGGCTGATGTTGTTGTCGCAACTCTTCGTCGGCTTTCAGGCAATTTCTCTTTTTGTGCAGACGTTGAGTCAATTCGACTGAACGCAAAGCGCCGTGGAAGAATTCCTCCAGTCCATCGACCTCGCGAACCAGTGGCAGTATTGGCTCAAGGCCATCGGTATCTGGCTGCTGCTCGGCGTGCCGCCCGCGCTGCTCGTGGCCAGTGTCGTCTATCTGGTGATCGCGCCGCCGCTTTGGCGAAGGGATCGCGCGCGGCTGTTTCTCGATCTGCTGGAAACCGGCTTGAACTCCGGTCAAACCGCCGAAGCCACGCTGGCCGGCGCGACCGCCGCGCCCGACCGCGCGCTTGGCCGGCACCTGCGGCGCTTGGGTCCGCTCCTGCGTCAAGGCCTGCGGCTCGACCTGGCCCTGATGGAAGTCCCTGCCCTTCTCCCTGCCCAAGTCAACGCGATGCTCAAGACCGGCGCCGAACTCGGCGATCCCCGCCGCGTGCTGCCCGCGTGCCGGCGTTTGCTCGATGACCAGTTGTCGCGCGCGAGCGGGGCGCTCAATCACGTTTTCGTCGCGCTTACCGTCGCTTCGCCGTGGGCCGTGGGGGTCATCGCCATGCTGGCGGTCGTGGTCCTGCCCAAGATGAAGGAGGTTTTCTTCGACATGGAAATTCCGCGCGCATCACTTTTCACGTTCCTCTCGGAATACTTCGGTTGGATCATCCTGGTCCTGCAGTTGGTTTTCGTGCTGTTTTACCTCGGGGTCGCGATCTTCCTCGCCGGTCCACGGCTCTCGCGCTGGATTCCATTCCTGCACCAACTGCACTTCCGCCTGCCGTGGCGGCGGCGGCGAATGCAACGCGACTTCACCGCAATGCTCGCGCTGCTGCTGGACGCCGGACTGCCCGAGGCGCGCGCAGTCGAACTCGCCGGCGATTGCACGGCGAACGATTGCTTCCGCCGCCGCGTCGCGCGCGCGGTCGCGGATTTGCGCGTGGGCATCGCGCTCGCCGAATCCTTGCGCCGCCTCGACGAC
>DATDFH010000346.1:0-5562 GCA_036522715.1 Verrucomicrobiia bacterium | reverse complement strand
TAGGTGTCCACACCCAGCAACGCCGCCAGGCCCACCATGAAATCCTGGCTGGCGCGCCGCACGCGCACGATCGTGTGCGCCGGCGCTTCGAGCGCCGCGACGCGCCCGATCAGCCCGAATTCACCGTCGCCGACAGTTTCGTGGACGATCACCGTCGCGCGATGCGCGAGCGAAGCGAAGAATTCATCGACCATCGCCTGGTCCGCCGGGTTCAGCCGGATGGCGGCATCGAACAAAGCCAGCACCTCGCGCTTGATGCCTTCGGTGATGAAGAGCGTGCGGCCCACCTTCGAATTGCCGGTGAACGTCGGCCCGCCGAACAACGGGTCGAACTCGCGGTCCAGGTTCACGCCCAACACCGTCGCCAGCGTGCGGCGCATCCAGTAATCCTCTACCACTACGATGCGACGTCGTCCTTCGTGGTCGCCCAGCACGCCACCACCGGTCGCCACGTCCAGCGCCAGCCGCAAGCCGTCGAGCGTGCCGCGGCGGCCGAACAATTCCGGCGCGCGCCGCAACAATTCGCGGCGGCGCTCCGCCGGGAACCACGGCTCGAACGCCACGCCGATCCAGCTGCCGAGCCAGCCCAGCGCTTCGTCCGGAGCCTTGCGCGGTTCGGTCAGCAGCCACGCGCCGGCGATCCGGTCTTCCAGCGGCGTGAGCACGCCCTCGAAGTTGGCGAGAAACCGTCCCAGAAAATCCGCGCGCGTGGATGGCCTGCCCGTCGCGACGCGATCGGCCTCGGGTCCGAACTCCTGCTCACGATAAAGCGCGGGCAGGTATTTTTCCTGGTACGAGAAGCGCGGCGCGTAGGCGCGAAGCGCGTGAATGCACGGCGTGGCCCGCGCGTCGCCGCGCAAGGTGATGCGCAGATGCAGAAAGCGCCCGCGCAACGTCCGCACCGGACGGCGCGCGCGCTGGATCAAGACCGTGAACAGCCCCGCGCGGTTTTTCTCCGGTGCGTCCGGCAGGAAGCCATTGAAGCCGGGAATCTCCGAGCGCGCCGGCACCCACGCCGCGAGCGGCTCGCGATCGTGCGGCGATGGCGGCTTGTCGGTCGCATCGGCTGCGAACGGGGCAGCAGGGGGCGGCGCGCCGAAGTGATGCGGATGCCAGTCGGCCCCGGCAATTTCTTCCGGCGCCTTGTCTTCATCGGTCGCCGCCGCCTCGAGCGTGAAACTGGTTTCCGGCGGGATCATGGCCTCAACGTAGAACCGGTGCCACGCGGTGCCGGCGGTGTTGCTGTCCAGCGGCGTGTTGAGCGTGCCGCGCGCGCTGGCCGGAAACGCCGGGAGCGACACGGCGATCAGCGGACGCGGAGCGATCCGCTCTGGTTCTTTGTCGGTCGGTTGGCGTGCCATGTATTCCACCGGCAACGACACGCCGTGCGTGAATGGCCCGCCGTCGTGATCGCGCAACGGGAAGATTTCGCCGGTCGCGTTGATCGTGCCGTCGGCAAACGCATACACCACGGCCTCACCGACGCCAGGCGTGATGACGGCAAAGCGTTCTTCGGAAATCCACGCGAGGCTGAATGGTCGGCTGATCCCATTGAGCGTCGCGGTCGAGCGGGGCGTCGCGCCGCTGGCCGTCACCAACCTGACTTTCGCCACCAATTCGGCGGGATTCGACGGATTGGCGGTCCACAACAGCACGGCCAGCCGGCCGGCGGGACTGCACGCGATGGCCACCGGGTCTTCGTTCACTTCGAGCCACGGCCCGGACACCGGCGTCAGCCGGAACGGATTCGGATTCTGCTCGACCGGCAGGAACGCACTGGGCGGCACGTTCATCGCGAGCGGCGCGGGCCAAAGCTGGCCGGACAGGCGCGCAAGACTTTTGTTGTCGTGGTCAAGCACCCACGCCCCACCACCCGGATCGGGCGCCAGGCGCCATGCGGAAAATTTCTCCAGCTTCACCTCCTGCGGCGGATTCCGCCCGCCCATGTCGCGCACAAATACGCTGCTGCCCGTTGCGATGTAGAGACAGCCGTCAAAACCCAGCGCGAGGTCCGTCGCCGATCCCGGCATGTCGGGGATATGCTCCGCACCGGGAAGATCGCTCGCTCCGAAGAAGGTCTGCGCGTTGGTGTCGTAGTACGCGCGTCCGCCGAAGGCGTCGCGCGCCACCGGCACAAGCGACAGGCGCTCATCGGATTTCATCGCGTCCTCCGGGTACGTGATGCCGTCGGCCCGGCTCGCGAGCTCCAAAAACTCCGGATTCAACGCGAGGCTGCCGGCGATCTCCGGCTGCCAGTCCGCGCCGCCGCGCACCAGCCAGAATTGTTGTCCGTTGGCGTCCATCAGCAGACCTCCGGCACCACGGGAATGGCGATGCCCTCCTTCGCCGATTTCGGCGCGGGCGGTTTGAGTTCCGTCGGCGCGTTGCCGGCGGCGACGACCACCGACACCAGTTCGGGCAGCTGCCACGGATGCAACCGGACGGCCGCATTGTCACGCGCGTCCGGCATGAGCCGCCACGAGCCGTCGCGTTGCCGGAGGAAAAGATTCGGGCCGTGGACCCCTTCGACGCCCTCGACGCGCGAAACGACGATCTCCAGTTCGCGCGCCCTGACGGTGCCGCCCAACGGCCAGCCGGCGCCGTGCGGACCGTGCGGCGGCAGTGCGAAGAGGTGGCGTTGCAACGCCTCCTTCACCGCGGTGTTGACTGCTTCACTGCCGGACGGATTGACGATCCCGACGGTGAGGCCGATCTGCACGTACTCGCAGCCGATGACGTAGAGTTCCACGCCGAGTGGTTTGCGCGATTCGAGGAACCCGTAAACCGCTTCGCGGAACGGGCGGTCCACATTCGGATACGGCGCCTCGAGGCCGGCGCGCGCGGGCAGCACCATCACCGAGACGACGCCCGGCACGTCCGACCGGCGCTGATGCGGCTTGAAACGCGGCAAAACTTCCACGCGCCCCACGCGCACCCCGGGCGTGGCCAGCGCGAGCTGCCTGTAATCGTCCGCCGTGACCACGCGGTCGCGGTGACGGAAGACGGAGGGAATCCGTTTCAACGCCTCGTCGAGCGTCTCGGCGTCCTGTCCGCCCTTGGCCGGCAGAGGTTGAAAGGCGTTCAAGCGCGGCGGGTCCACCACTTTCGCATCGACGGCGCTGAGGCTGCCGGCGGCCAGATTGCCCGCATCGCCACCGCCTGCGCGCATGATTTCGATCCGGATGCGCGCGCCGCGGACGGGAATTTTTCCGCGCACACCGTCGCCGAAGCGCACGATGCCCGCCTCGGCGTCGAGCGTGTACACCGCCTGCTGCGGCGCGGCCAGCGCGAGGTCGTCGATTCGTTCCCAGCGGATGAACCCGCGCCCGGCCTCCTCGACCTGCAAGCGGAACGTCGCGTCTTCGAGGTTGCCGCCGGGCAGTTTGATTTCGAGATCGGGCATCCCGGTGCCCTGGCCGACGATGACACCGGCCGAGGTCACGCGCTGGTCGGCCTGCACCGCGTTGAGGCCGGCCCAGTTGAGAGCGAGTGAATGCAAATCTTCGGTGGGCCGCAGCCGCAGCCACGCGATGAGCCGCGCGGCTTTTTTCGGATCGTCCAGACGCGGCGGCAAGTCGCCCGTGCCGGCGTCCACGTTTTCGCGGACGTTGCTGGTCGGGGCGAAGAACGAATCCTTGCCCGGCAGCTTGAGGCGGAGCACGCCATCGGTGGTCAGCCCGTTCGACGTGTCGGTGACCACGGTCAACCCGGCGTAAACGACCGCCATGGCGTGGTTGAGATCGGGCGTGGTGAGCTCGACGGCGTAATGGATCGGCGAGCGTGGGCCGGCGTCCTCACCGAATTTGACGACCGCCATCGCCGGCGAAACGCCGACGTTCAAATACTGCGGCCCGCCGGACGGGCTCTGGCCCAGCGTCGTGCGGATGGCATCGAGCGCCACGACGCGCGTTTCGTTTTTGGCCATCGCATTTGAATCGGGCGCGAGCAGCGCGAACCACAGCGCGTGGTCCACTGTGCCCTGCACAAGGTCGAAGCCCTCCGGCGCGGGACGACCTCCGGGAAAGAGCGGCGTGGTGATGTACGGCACGGCCGTCTGGCCGGGCTTCACCAGATAAAGGCCCTGAAGTTCCGCCACCTTGCCGCGCGTGGCGGTTTCTTCCTCGCGCGTCAGCCGCCGTTTGCAATACGCCTCGCCGACGATCGGCAGAATGGTCAATTCAGCGAGCGTTTCGAACGGGCGCGCGCCCTTCACGAGTGTGCGCGGCGGCAACGTTTGCGCGATGGTCTTGTCCGGGTCATCGATGGCCAGCGTGAGCAGCGTGCGCGCGGCGGTCGCAGCCCGCATCTTGATCCCGAGGAGGCGCAGGAACGCGAACTTCTGGCGTTCGGGCACGAGATTGACGCGATAGAGCAGCGTGTCGGTGAGCCACGCGAACAGCTCGACGAGCGTGCGGCCGGGATCGCCGACGGCGGGATTGGTCCACTCGGGCGTGTGCGCCGGCACGCGCGCGAGCACTTCGTCCACGAGGTCCTGGAACGAGCGGTCGTCGAGGTTGGGGAAGGGCAGTGGCATCGCGTCAGGCTCCGAGGTCGAGGGTGATTCCCGTGCGGCCGGCCGCGCCGGTGCGGCGCAGGCGGTAACAAATTTCGACGCGCACACGCGCGGGTTCGCCGCGAACCTCGTTCACCGCCACGTCGTCGAGGAGGATCCGTTTCTCCCAGCGCTTGAGCGCGGAAAGGATCAGGTCGTGGATGCGGCGGCGCGTGTTGAGCGTGTTGGGTTCGTGCAGGAAATTCTCCAGACCGGCGCCGAAGCCGGGGCGCATGAGTTGTTCGCCGGGGCGCGTGAGGAGGATCACACGAATCTGGTCGGCCACGCTGCGTTCGAGCGCGGGCCAGGCGAGCTGCCCGTCGTCGTCGGGCGACGGCAACAGCGGCCAGCCAATGGGCGGAGCGGGGATCATTTCTTGGGCGGGCTGACGGTTGGAAACGGAATGCAGACCTTCACGAAGGGCAGCCAGTGAAAAACGATGTTGAGGAGGTTCAACACGATGTTGAGCACGATGAACGCGCAGATGGTGATGATCGGGATGCTGAAGCCGCAGAGGAACTTCATGCCGAGGTCGGTGCCCGCGCCTGGCTCGCCCTTGAGAAAATTCTTCGGGTCCTGGTTGAGGAATTTCGCCAGCGACTGCGGAACGGCGAAGGTCACGCCGGGCGTGGCCTGCTTGAGGAAATCCTTGTCGAACGGATCGGGCAGCAGCACCGGCGCGGGGGCGATGGGGCCAGGCTCGAACCACGGCGCAATCTTGAACTCGTGGCTGTACTCGCTCCACTGGATGCGCGGCGGGCAGCCGTTGGGGCACTTGACGCGGATGAACGCGCGCACGGCGTAGCGGGCCGTCGGATCATCGAAGCGCCCGGCGCGGCTCGTCGAGGAACCGAAACTTGATTCAACGTGGCCCGCGATCTCGTGCAGCAGGTCGCGGATTTCCTGAGCGTCGGTCGTGGTGATCTTCGGCCAGGTCAACGGGCGCGGCAGGTCCGAGACGTCCGGCTCGCTCTCAAAGTAAAACCGCGCGGCGGCGAGCACGTAGGTGC
>DATDFH010000345.1:0-7297 GCA_036522715.1 Verrucomicrobiia bacterium | reverse complement strand
GGGTTCGATGCCGCGGTGGAACGCGCGCGGACGTACATCGCCGCAGGGGCCGACGCGATTTTTCCGGAGGCGCTCGAAACCGCGGCCGAGTTCCGCGCGTTCGCGCAACGGCTGCGCGACGTACCGTTGCTGGCGAACATGACCGAGTTCGGCAAAAGCCCGTTGTTGAGCGCGCGCCATCTCACGGCGATGGGCTACCGGATGGTGATCTTTCCGCTGACAGCGTTTCGCGTTTCGATGCGCGCGTCGGAGCAATGTCTGCGCGAGTTGAAACGCCGCGGCACGCAGCGCGCGTGGCTGGACCGGATGCAGACGCGCGCGGAGCTTTACGACTTGCTCGACTACGACCCGATGCAAGACTGGTGGCCCCGGCGTTGAGCGCCGCGGTTTGAACATCGGGCCGGCGCGACTAGGTTGGCCTTGCGCCGATGCGCGGACACTCTTGAGGGACGATTATGAGCGCTGAAAACAAACCTGCCTACAGCCCCGGCCTCGAAGGCGTGATCGCCGGTGAATCCGCCATCTGCTGGGTGGACCCAAACGCCGGCCTGCTCTACCGCGGCTACGACATCCACGAACTGGCGCCGCAGGTGAGCTTCGAGGAGATCGCATGGCTGCTGTTGCGCGGCGAGTTGCCGACGATGGCGGAAGCGGGGCGCTTCTCCCGCGAACTGGCGGAGAGCCGCGACCTCCCGGCACCCGTCATCGAATTGCTGCGCCTGTTTCCCAAGGGCACACATCCGATGGACATGATCCGCACGGGCGCCTCGATGCTCGCGGCGTTCGATCGGGATCTGAACGACCACTCGCCCGAGGCCAACCTGCGCAAGGCCACCCGGCTGATCGCGCGCATGTCCACGCTCACGACCACGGCGTGGCGACTCTCACACGATCAGGAATTGATCCAGGACCAGATCACGCTCACCCACGCGGGAAATTTTCTCCTCCAGTTGCGCGGCGAAGTGCCGGAGATGTGGCGCACCCACGCGCTGGATTGCATTTTGGCGCTCTACGCGGATCACGAGTTCAACGCGTCCACCTTCTCCGCACGCGTGACGGCCTCGACGCTGGCGGACATGTACGCCGCGGTGACGACGGCACTGGGCACGCTCAAGGGGCCTTTGCACGGCGGCGCGAACGAGGACTCGATGCGGATGCTGCGCGAAGTCGGCTCACCCGACCGCGCCGAGGCGTGGGTGAAGGAACGGCTCGCGCGCCACGAGAAGATCACGGGCTTTGGCCACCGGGTTTACAAGAAGGGCGATTCGCGTGTGCCGATCATGCGTGAGATCGCGCGCCAACTCGGCGCCCGATTTGGCCAGGAACATTGGGTGCCCGTGTGCGAAGCGCTCGAAGCGGTCATGGAGCGGGAGAAGCATCTGTGCGCAAACGTCGATCTCTACGCCGCGCCGGTGTTTCACATGCTCGGCATCGCGCCGGAGTTGAACACACCCATCTTCGCCGTGTCGCGCATCAGCGGCTGGTGCGCGCACGTGATCGAGCAGCAGGCGCACAATCGTCTCATCCGCCCGCGCTGCATTTACACAGGGCCACCGCCGAGGAAGTATCAGCCGGTGGGCGCGAAGAAAACGGCGGGGTGAATTGACTGGGAGTCCCGCCTTAAGGCGGTCGGGTGCGCGGGGACACGCCGAAGCGTAAACTCCAAACGCTTCACACCGCCCGCCGGATTTCCTCCACTGCGGACGGATTCTCCAGCGATGAGACATCACCGGGATCTTTGCCGAGAAAGGCCGCACGCACGACGCGGCGCATGATTTTTGCGTTCCGCGTCTTGGGTAGGTCGCGGACAAACTTCACTTCACGCGGGGCGAGCGGTTTGCCGAGTTCGCGGATGATGCGGGCCCCCAATTCTTCGCGGAGTCTCTGGTCCGGTTCATGGGCCGGCTTGAGCACGCAGAAGCACACGAGCGCTTCGCCTTTGAGTTCATCGGGCACGCCGATGGCCACCGCCTCGCTCACAGCCGGGTGCGAGACGAGGATTGATTCCACTTCCGCCGGGCCGAGGCGTTTGCCGGCAATCTTGATCGTGTCGTCCGAGCGGCCGAGGATGTACCAGAGGCCGTCGGCATCCACCGCAGCCCAGTCGCCGTGGACCCACACGCCGGGCCAGCGCGACCAGTAAGTGTCGAGGTAGCGTTGCGGGTCGCGCCAGAAACCGCGCGTCATCCCGATCCACGGCTGGCGAAGCACGAGTTCACCGACCTGCCCGCGGACGCTGTGACCCTGATCGTCCACCACGTCGGCATCCATGCCGGGCATCGGCCCGCTGAACGCGCACGGCTTGAGCGGCGTGAGGATGTTTCCCGACACAATGCCGCCAGAAATTTCGGTGCCGCCAGAGTAGTTGATGATCGGCAGGCGCCCGCCACCGGCGACGTTGAACAACCACCGCCAAGGCTCGGGATTCCATGGCTCGCCGGTCGAGGCGAATTTGCGCAGCGAACTGAGATCGTGCCGCTGGACCGGGTCGTCGCCATGCTTGAGCAACGCGCGCACGAGCGTCGGCGAGATTCCAAGCGCGGTGACCTTATGCTTCTCGACGAGCGCCCACAGCCGGTTCGGCCGTGGCCAGTCGGGCGCGCCGTCGTAGAGCATCATCGTCACGCCGAGCAGCAACGTGCCGAACACCAGCCACGGTCCCATCATCCAGCCCATGTCGGTGACCCAGAAGAGTGTTTCATCGGCGTGCAGGTCGAGGCCGTGGCTCATGTCCTGCGCGGCCTTGATCGAGAAGCCGCAGTGCGTGTGCACAGCTCCCTTGGGCCGCCCGGTCGTGCCCGACGTGTAGATGAGCATCAACGGATCCTCGGCGTTCGTCCGCTCGGTCTCGGCGTCGGCACTCGCGTCGTCCATCAACCTTTTCCACCAATGATCGCGCTCCGGCGTCCACGGCACGTCAATGCAGGTGCGGCGCAGGACGATCATGTGCTTGAGCATCGGCACCTGAGCCGCCGCCTCGTCGGCGATGGACTTCATCGGACAAGCGATGCCGCGGCGGAAGCAGCCGTCGGCGGTGAATAGCGCCTTCGCCTCCGCATCCGCGAGCCGCGAGGCGATGGCTTGCGGGCCGAAGCCGGAGAAGAGCGGGAGAAACACGCCGCCGATCTTGATGATCGCGAGCATCGCCACGACGGTCTCGGGCGTCATCGGCATGAACACGCCGATGGCGTCGCCTTTGCCCAGGCCGAGCGAACGCAGCGCGTTGGCGGCACGGTTCACGTCGCGGCGCAGTTCAGCGTAGGTCAGCGTGCATGCGGTTCCTTCTTCGCCCTCCCAGCGCACAGCAATTTTGTCATCGGTCGCTGTGCCTGCGTATTTGTCGAGGCAGTTGTGGACGATGTTCATGCGCCCGCTCACGCACCACTCGGGCCACTCGATGCCGCGCGAGAGATCAACCACTCGCGAGTAGGGTTCGTAGAAACGAATGTCGAGGTCGCGCAGCACCGCGTCCCAAAACCACGCGATGTCCGTCGTCGAGCGGCGTTGCAACTCGTCGAGCGACGCAATGCCGTGGCGGTCCATGAAGCGCTTGAGGTTGCTTTGCGCGATGAGTCCGGGCGTCGGACGCCAGACAATTTCGCCGCCGAAGTCGAAGGTTTCCATGATGCCGCGCGCGGGTTGGTTGGCGCACGGTAACATCGCCCGGCCCCGCCGCCAACCGGCCGCGCCTCTTGATTTGCTTTCGTTCGCGCGTAGGGTGCCCCAGAACCCAGTCAACGGAAGGAGTCCGTTATGCCTGCGAAAAAAATCAAAGAATACCTCGACCAGAACGGAGTGAAATACGTCACACTCATCCACTCGCCCGCCTACACCGCGCAGGAAGTCGCGGCCTCGGCGCACATCTCGGGCCGCGAGATGGCCAAGACGGTGATCGTGAAAGTGGACGGCCGCATGGCGATGGCCGTGCTGCCCGCCGATCGCAAGGTCGTGCTGCAAGACCTGCGCGACATCACCGGCGCGGAGAACGTCGCGTTCGCCACCGAGAAGGAGTTCCAGCAACTCTTTCCCGATTGCGAGGTGGGCGCGATGCCACCATTTGGAAACCTCTACGGCCTGGATGTCTTCGTGGCGCCCAGCCTGGCGGAGGACGACCAGATCGGCTTCAACGCCGGCACGCACACCGAGGTCATCCAGATGGCCTACCGCGATTTTGACCGGCTGGTGAAGCCGATCGTGACGGCGTTCACGACTTGATCGGCGTGAATGCTGCCGCTCAGGCAGCCTTCGCGTTCCGCGGTTGAACGAGGCCGAGTTCGGCCGTGCTGATCTCGCGCATGCGGTACTTCTGCACCTTGCCCGTGACGGTGGTCGGAAACTCGGCCACGAACTTCACGTAGTGCGGGATCTTGTAATCCATGATCCGGCCGCGGCAGAAGGACTGCACGCCTTCGGCGGTGAGCGATTGCCCGTCCTTGCACTTGACCCATGCCATCACCTGCTCGCCGTAATAATCGTCGGGCACTCCGATGATGTAAGCCTCGGCGATCTTCGGGTGCGTGAAGAGAAACTCCTCCACCTCGCGCGGGAAAATTTTTTCACCGCCACGGCAGATCATATCCTTCAAACGCCCGGTGATCTTCACGTAGCCCTGCTCGTCCATCATCGCGAGGTCGCCGCTGTGCAACCAACCCGCGTCGTCGATGGTCTGGCGCGTCGCTTCGGGGTTGTTGTAGTAACCGCGCATGACGTGGTGGCCGCGATAGCACAGCTCGC
The DNA here is from genome assembly GCA_036522715.1 of Verrucomicrobiia bacterium. GTDB lineage: Bacteria > Verrucomicrobiota > Verrucomicrobiia > Limisphaerales > JACQFS01 > DATDFH01. The sequence continues at coordinate 2,563 of DATDFH010000345.1, read as the reverse complement.
CCGGCTCGCCCCGCGGGAGAATCCGGCCGCTGGCGGGATCGACGATCTTCTGTTCCTGGTGCGGCATCACGCGGCCGATGGTGCCCACGCGCACTTCAAGCGGATCGTTCGGGTCGGTCAGGTTGCAGATGGGCGAAGTTTCCGTCATGCCGCAGCCGATGGTGATTTCGCGGCAGTGCATTTCGTCGATCACGCGCTTCATCACTTCGATCGGGCACGGCGCGCCCGCCATGATGCCGGTGCGCAACGAGGACAGGTCGAACTCGCGGAACTGCGGATGGTCCAACTCGGCGATGAACATCGTCGGCACGCCGTGCAGCGCGGTGCAACGCTCGCGAGCCACCGCTTCCAGCGTGTTCAGCGGACTGAAGTGCGGCGCGGGCAGCACCATCGTTGCGCCATGCGTCGCGCAGACAAGGTTGCCCAGCACCATGCCGAAGCAGTGATAGAACGGCACCGGGATGCACAGCCGGTCGCGGTGAGTGAAGCGCATCCGCTCGCCGACCCAATAGCCGTTGTTGAGGATGTTGTGGTGCGTGAGCATCGCCCCCTTCGGGAAGCCGGTGGTGCCCGAGGTGTATTGGATGTTGATCACGTCGTCGAAATCGAGCGCGGCCTGGCGTTCGGCAAGCGCGTCGGCCGAAACCTCGTCCGCGCGGGCGATCAACTCACTCCAACTCATCATCCCCGGCTGCGACTCCACACCGAGAAAGATCACCCGCCGCAAATGAGGAAACTTTGCTGAACGTAAATCGGTTCGCGCGTCTATTGCGGCCAACTCGGGAAGCAACTCGCGCAGCATCGGCGCGTACTCGGTTTCCTTGAAGCGTTCGCCGCTGATGAGCACGTTGCACTCGGACTGGCGCAGCGCGTAATCGAGTTCGTGCACGCGGTAGGCGGGGTTGATATTAACGAGGATGGCGCCCATCTTCGCCGTCGCGAACTGCGCGACCACCCACGCCACGCAGTTCGTGGACCACATGCCAACGCGGTCGCCCTTCGCGACGCCGAGCGCCATCAGCGCGCGCGCGCAGCGTCCCACCTCGGCGTGGAGTTGCGCGTAGTCGAATCGCCGGTCTTCGAAAACCGAAACCAGCGCCTCGTTCGCCCCGAACTCCGCCGCTACTTCGTCGAACAGATCGCCAATCGTCTTGCCGACAAGAGGCCGGTCGCACGGGCCGTGGATGTAACTCGGTTTCATGGCCCATGTCGCAGCACCGAGTCGGCGACGGCGGTCACCGCCTCGTCATCGTTCTCGTGCATCTCGGCCAGCGAACGGCGCGCGCGACGGAACGAGCCGCGCAGGAACAACTCCGCCGCGCTGTGGGCCGCGCCATCGTGGCTGGCATCCACACCGCCAGCGCCCAGTTCGGCATCGCGCCGGCTGAGCACGCACGCGCAGGCGAACAGCTCCATCGCCGCGCGGGCGATGCGTTCCTGCACGTACTGGCGTTCGAGAATCTCCTCGCGATGACGGATGAGCGCGCGATCCACATCGACGTTGAAATGCCGGATCAGTTCGGCGAGCCGTTTCGCGTACGGCTCCAAGTGTGGACTGCGCACGGGCACCTCGGGCGCGCGCACCGCGGCGCCGACGCGGTCGAGGCCCAGCAGCCACGCCTTGCGCCATTCGCCCCAGGGATTCTGCAACGCGTCGAGCAGGTCGCGCAGTTGTTCTCCGGGCGCACGCATCCCGACCAGCGCGATGAACGACGTGAGCACTTCATTCGCGCCTTCGCCGATCTGGTTGATTCGCGCGTCGCGCAACATCCGCTCCAGCGGTTTATCGGTGAAGTAAGCCGCGCCGCCGTGAAGCTGAAAGGAGTCATTGACGAGCTGCCACAGCGCCTCGGTCGTGAACACCTTGAGCATCGCCGTTTCGAGCATGTAGTCGCCGAGGCCGCGGTCGATGAGCGACGCGGTGACGGTGGTCATCGCCTCCATCGCGTAAGCGCCGGCTGCCATGCGGGCGATTTTCTTTTTGATCAACTCGAACTCGCCAAGCGTGCGGCCGAACTGGCGGCGGGCGTTGGCGTGCTGGACCGCGAGGCGCAGGCACGTCTTTGCCGCGCCGGTGCAGCACGCGCCGAAAGTCGTACGGCCGAAGTCGAGCACAGTCAGCGCGAGCTTCAACCCCTTGCCTTGCGCGCCGAGAATGTTTTCCGTCGGCACCGGCATGTCGCGAAATGCCAGTCGCGCTGTGGCCGTGCCGCGGATGCCGAGTTTTTCCATGCGCGGTTCCGGGACGGAAAAACCCGGCATGTCGGGCGTGACGAGGAACGCCGTGATCGCAGTTTCATCCGGGAGCGGCGACACTTTTGTCACCGACTCGTTTTGGGCGACAAGAGTGTCGTCCCTACGCACGGGTGTGCGCGCCATGACGGTGAGCACCTGCGCGATGCCGCCGCTGGTGATGTAACGCTTTTCGCCGTTGAGCATGAAGTGCGAGCCGTCGGCGCTGGGCGTGGCGGTAGTCTGCACATTCGCCGCGTCGGAGCCGGCCTCAGGTTCGGTGAGGGCGAAGGCGGCAAGCTGTTCGCCACGCACGAGCGGCGGGAGCCAG
>DATDFH010000344.1:0-2912 GCA_036522715.1 Verrucomicrobiia bacterium | reverse complement strand
GTTTGCCGGAGGAGGGTGAAAAGATGTTGTTGGTCGCCATCATCAACAAGCGCGCTTCCAACTGCGCCTCGACGGACAGCGGCACGTGAACCGCCATCTGGTCGCCGTCGAAGTCCGCGTTGTAGGCGGTGCACACCAGCGGGTGAATGCGGATCGCTTCACCTTCGATGAGTTGCGGCTCGAACGCCTGCACCGAAAGGCGGTGCAGCGTTGGCGCGCGGTTGAGCAACACCGGGTGGCCCTTGGTCACCTCGTCGAGAATGTCCCACACCTCGGGCGTCTGGCGCTCGATCATCTTCTTGGCCGAGCGCACCGTGTGGACGTAGCCGCGCTCCTTGAGCTTGCGGATGATGAACGGCTCGAAGAGCACCAGCGCCATCTTCTTGGGCAACCCGCACTGGTTGAGCTTGAGTTCCGGGCCGATAACGATGACCGAGCGGCCCGAGTAATCCACGCGCTTGCCGAGCAGGTTCTGGCGGAAACGGCCCGACTTGCCCTTGAGCATGTCGGACAGCGACTTGAGCGAGCGATTGCCCGCGCCGGTGACCGCGCGCCCGTGCCGGCCATTGTCGTAGAGCGCATCGACGGCTTCCTGCAACATGCGCTTCTCGTTGCGGATGATGACCTCGGGGGTCTTGAGCTGGAGCAGGTTCTTCAACCGGTTGTTGCGGTTGATGACGCGGCGATAAAGATCGTTGAGATCGGACGTGGCGAAGCGCCCGCCTTCCAGCGGCACGAGGGGGCGCAGATCCGGCGGCAACACGGGCAGCACCGTGAGGACCATCCATTCGGGACGCGACTTGGAGCTGAGGAAGCCTTGGTGGAGCTTCATGCGCTTGGCGATTTTCTTGCGCGTCTGCTTGCTCTTGGTTTCGCCCATCGCCACGACCAGGTCTTCGATGCCTTTGGCGAGATCGACGTTGGCCAGCGCGTCGCGCACGCCCTCGGCGCCCATCTTGGCGACGAACGCTTCCTTGCCGTAGGTTTCCTTCGCTTCGCGAAATTCCATTTCGCTGAGGAGCTGGTGCTTGAGCAGCGGCGTCTTGCCCGGATCGATCACGAGGTAATCCTCGTAATAAATCACGCGCTCAAGATTGCGCGCGGTCATGTCCAGCATCAGGCCCAGGCGCGAAGGCATGCACTTGAAGAACCAGATGTGCGACACGGGCACGGAGAGTTCGATGTGCCCCATGCGCTCGCGGCGCACGCGCGAGAGCGTGACCTCGACGCCACAGCGGTCGCAGACGACGCCGCGGTGTTTGATGCGCTTGTACTTGCCGCAGGAACATTCCCAGTCCTTGACGGGACCGAAAATGCGCTCGCAGAACAGGCCGCCCTTCTCGGGCTTGAAGGTGCGGTAGTTGATCGTCTCGGGATTCTTCACTTCGCCCTTGGACCACGAACGGATCGCGTCGGGCGACGCGACCGAGATCGAGACGTGGTCCACGAGGTTGACCCGGTCCAGACCGAGCATTTCACGGGCGGTTTCTTTGGTGTGCGTCATAGACAGAATTCAGTTCGCAATCGTTGAACGGGTTTCAGCCCAACATCGCCAGCGCGTCGGGCGAGGGCGGGGCTTCCTGTGGGTTGGAGTAGCCGACCTTCACGTCCAGGCCGAGCGACTGCATTTCCTTCACGAGCACGTTGAATGATTCGGGCACGCCGGCCTCGAGCGAGTTGTCGCCCTTGACGATGGCTTCGTAAATGCGCGTGCGGCCCTGGACGTCGTCGGACTTCACGGTGAGAAGTTCCTGCAACGTGTAGGCCGCGCCGTAGGCTTCCATCGCCCACACTTCCATTTCGCCGAAACGCTGGCCGCCGTACTGCGCCTTGCCGCCCAGCGGTTGCTGGGTGACAAGCGAGTAAGGCCCGACTGCGCGGGCGTGAATCTTGTCCGCGACCAGATGGCCGAGCTTCATCATGTAGATGTTGCCGACGACAATCTCTTGATCGAACTGCTCGCCGCTGCGGCCATCGTAGAGCGTGGTCTTGCCGTGCTCGCCAATGAGCGTCTGGCCGATTTCCTTCTTCTGCTTGTCACCCGCTTCCTTGATGTAGTTGCGGATGTCCTTTTCCTTGATGCCGTCGAACACCGGCGTGGCGAAACGCAGACCGAGCAGCTTGGCCGCCCAGCCGAGATGCGTCTCGAGCACCTGACCGACGTTCATGCGCGAAGGCACGCCCAGCGGATTGAGCACAATGTCCACGGCCGTGCCGTCCGCGAGGAACGGCATGTCGGCCTCGGGCACGATCTTGGCGACGACGCCCTTGTTGCCGTGGCGGCCGGCCATCTTGTCGCCAACCGAGAGCTTGCGCTTGGAGGCGATGTAAACCTTTACCGACTTGATGACGCCAGGATCGACATCGTCGCCGGCCTCGATGCGGCTCATCTCCTCGTCGTGCTGCATCTGCAGTTCGTCGAACTTCTTCTTAAACGTACCGATGATTTCGTTGATCTTGTTGCGGATCGGCGAGGGATCGATCTCGATGCGGTCATAAACCGTGGCGAGCTTGCGCAGGAGTGTCTTGGTGATCTTACGGTTGGCCGGGATGATGATCTCGCCGGTTTCGCTGTTGACCACGTCGAGCGGAATTTTTTCGCCGAGCAGAATGTTGGAGAGCGCCTCGGTGAGCTGATCCTGCAACTCGTCCTTCTTGACCCGGTGCTCCTCGTCCACCTGCTTGGCGTGCTTCTTGGCGTCGGTCGAAGCAGTGCGCGTGGCCTGGTCGCCTTCCTTCTTCGACGAAACCTTCACGTCCATGACGATGCCGTAGGTGCCGGAGGGAACCTTGAGCGACGTGTCCTTCACGTCGGCGGCCTTCTCACCGAAGATCGCGCGGAGCAAACGCTCTTCGGGCGCGAGTTCAGTCTCGGACTTGGGCGTGATCTTGCCGACGAGGATGTCGCCGGG
>DATDFH010000343.1:0-2063 GCA_036522715.1 Verrucomicrobiia bacterium | reverse complement strand
CCTGCCGAAAGGATTGAAGCCGGACCAGAAACTGCCGGCCATTGTGATCTGCGCCGGCACCGGCGGGACGAAGGTCGGAACCGGCGGCCGCGGCGGCCCCATCTTCGCGCAGAACGGTTACGTCGCGCTCGCGTTCGACTATCGTGGCTGGGGCGAAAGCGACAGCAAACTCATCACGCTGGAGAAGCAGCCCCGGCCTGACGCGAAAGGCGAAGTCGAAGTGAAGGCGCGCGCAGTTCGCTGGCAGATGGATTTCGCCGATCAGGCGATGGACGTCCGCGCGGCGATCAGTTTCGTCGCCGGCGATCCGAACGTGGACACAAAGCGCATCGCCATCTGGGGCAGCAGTTACGGCGGCGGACTTGTGACGTGGACGGCGGGCAACGATCCGCGCGTGAAGTGTGTCGTCGCGCAAGTGCCCGGCATGGGCGGCGGACGCGGCCCGGCGGCGGAGCAATACGCCCACGACCTCGCGACGAAACAGGCCCGTGGCGAAACCGAACCGGTGCCGTTCAAGACCGGGAAGATGACCGGCAAGATGGCGCGCTACGAGATGATGCGCGTGAACCCGGCCAAGGGCATCGGCTACAGCGCCATCGAAGCCGCCGAGAAAATCAAAGTGCCGACGCTCATCATCGACGCGGAGAACGAGGAGTTGATGGATCGCCACCAGAACGGCGAGAAGGTCGCGGAGATTCTGAAGTCGCGCGGCGTGCCCGTCAGCTACCACGTCATCAAGGGCATCAGCCATTACGGCGTGTATGCCGAAGGTTTTGAAGAGGCGACCAAGCTGGAAGTGGAGTGGTTTAACACACACCTCAAAGGCAGCGCGAAGTAGCGCGTGAACAGGCGCGCTTCAGCGTGGAAATTCCGCGGTGGCACGGGCAGACTCACGCGCATGAACCCGTTTGTCCGCCTGACGCTTTTGTGCGCCCTTCTCTCACTCGTCGCCCAAGCGGACGCCGCCTCAGTCGCGAAGCGAAGCATTTCGCCAAACGCTCCGCTCGACTGCCCTCCCGAGCTTAAGGTCCAACAGCCGGGCGTGAAGCTCACACTCGTCGCCGAGCATCCGCAGGTGATGACACCCACGGGCATCGATGTGGACAAGCAGGGCCGCGTATGGGTGGTCAATTCGCACACACATTTCCGACCAGCGGATTATCCGGGACCGACGCACGACGAAATCGTGGTGCTCTCGAATCCCGACGCGAGCGGACGCATGACTGAGCGGTCGGTGTTTTACAACAATACCGACGCGACGATGGATCTCGAACTCGGCACCAACGGCTGGGTCTATCTTTCCGAACGCAGCCGCATCCTGCGCGTGAAAGACTCGAACGGTGATGGCGTCGGTGATCACGAAGAAGTGCTCGCCACGCTCAAGACCACGGAGACTTATCCGCACAACGGCATGTCCGGCCTCGCGTGGCATCCGTCGGGCGACCTCATCTTTGCGCTCGGCGAGAACATGTGGAAGGACTGGACGCTCGTCGCGTCCGATGGGACGACAATCCGTGGCATCGGCGAAGGCGGCATCTTCCGCTGCAAGCCGGATGGCTCGCAGTTGCGCCGCATCGCAAAGGGTTTCTGGAATCCGTTCGGCGTCTGCGTGCGCGCCGATGGCGAAATGTTCGTGGCGGAGAATGATCCCGGCAGCCGTCCGCCGTGCCGGTTGCTGCACATTGTCGAAGGTGGCGACTACGGCTATCAACGCGCCTACGGCGAAGCGCCGTTCCATCCGTTCGTCGCGTGGGACGGTGAACTGCGCGGCACGCTGCCCATGATCTGTCCGACGGGCGAGGCGCCGTGCGGCATCGCACCACTTGGCGGCGGGCTGCTGGTCCCGTCGTGGTCGGACAACCGGATTGATTTCTTCCAACTCGAACGCCACGGCGCCAACTACGGCGCGCAGCGGGTCGAGTTGATCAGCGGCAGCGAGATGTTCCGGCCGACGTGCATGGTGCGCGCGAGCGAAGGAATCTATTACCTCGCCGATTGGGTATTCGGTTCTTATCCGATCCATCAACGCGGACGGGTCTGGAAATTGGCGATCGATCCCGTGC
>DATDFH010000342.1:0-2282 GCA_036522715.1 Verrucomicrobiia bacterium | reverse complement strand
GCTGGTCACAGAAGGAGAAACTCATCGCCGAGGCCGAGTTGACGCAGGCGCGGCAGGATTACGAACACGCGCGGCAGGTTTACACGAAGCTCCTCGCGGAATGCGAGGTGGATTGAGCGCGGCCGCGCCGGAAACATTTGTCATGAAATCGCATCGCCTTTTCGCGTTCCTCTTCGTTCTCTTCGTTTCATTCTGTTCAGCTTCAGCCTCGGCACGCCGGCCAAACGTGTTGCTGATCGTCAGCGACGACCAGGGCTACCCCGACCTTGGCTGCATCGGCACCAAGCCCATTCTCACGCCAAACCTCGACCGACTCGCCGCCGAGGGCGTGCGCGCGACGAGTTTCTACGTGACGTGGCCCGCGTGCACGCCGTCGCGAGGGAGCATCCTCACCGGGCGATATCCGCAGCGCAACGGACTCTACGACATGGTCCGCAATGACATGGTCAACTATGGCCATCGCTACACGCCGGAGGAATACGCGCTCTCGCCCGAGATGACTCTGGGTCTCGACCCGCACGAGATCACCATCGGCGACGTGTTGAAGAAGGCTGGCTACCGCACCGGCGTCGTGGGCAAGTGGGACATGGGGCAGGCAAAGCGCTACCTGCCGCTCCAGCGCGGCTTCGATTTCTTCTACGGGCACGGCAACAACGGCATTGATTACTACACTCACCAACGCTACGGCGTGCCGTCAATGTTCCGCGGCAATGAACGCACCGAGACGGACAAGGGCACGTACGCGACCGACCTGTTCATGCGCGAGGCGTTGCGATTCATCCGCGAGAGCGGCGAGCGGCCGTGGTTTCTTTACCTGCCGTTCAATGCTCCGCACGGTGCATCGTCCTATGGGAAGGAAACGGAGCCGGTCGCTGCGAAGAACGCCAAGCGTGCGAATCGCCCTCCTGCTGAAGGCGTGCAGGTGCCAGAGAAGTACGCGGCGCTCTACCGTGACGAGCTGAAGGACGAGAGACTCGCGAAGTATTACGGCGCGGTGACGTGCATGGACGAGGCGATCGGCGAAATCGTCGCGCTCATCAAGCAGCTGGGGCAGGGCGAGAACACGCTCGTTATTTTCCACTCCGACAACGGCGGCAGCGGCAATGGCGGCAACGCGCCGCTCAAGGGCGGCAAGAGCACGATGTTCGAGGGCGGCCTGCGCGTGCCTTTCGTCGCATGGTGGCCGGGCAAGCTTCCGGCGGGCAAGGTGACCGATGAATTCCTCACCACGCTCGAGTTGTTGCCCACGTTTGCGAAGCTGGCGGGTGCGAAGCTGGATTCGAAGGTGAAGCTCGACGGCTTCGACCTGCTCCCGGTCTTGCGTGGCGAAAAGAAATCCCCGCGCATTGAAATGTTCTGGCAGCGTCGCGGCGACAAGGCCGCGCGCGTCGGAAACTGGAAGTGGCTCGAATCCGAGCGCGGCACCGGCCTCTACGATCTCCGCAGTGACATTGGCGAGACGAAGGACTTGTCGAACGCGAACCGGGAGGTGTTGGCGAAAGTGAAGGCGCGTTTCGACGCGTGGCGCAACGAGATGGACGCCTGCGAACCTCGCGGGCCGTTCCGGGATTACTGACCGTGGCAGATTTCACAAATTAAGACCTTTATGAAACCAACACACTTTCATCAAAACCGGCTGAGCCTCGCCATCGGCCTGCTCCTGCTTGCCGTCGGTTGCACACGGTTACAACATCAGACCGGCGAGTTGGAGCCGCACGCGCTGTTGCTGGTGGTGGACACTTCGCGTAATGGCGAGGATCTTGGCGTGGTCAAGAAACTCGACGGCCTGCCCGTAAGCGCGGGTGGCGAGTATCGTCTCCGGCCGGGCGTGCACGTGGCGGTCGTGCAGTACGTCGACAGGTTTGCGACGAGCTACAAGCCGGAAGGCATCAGTATTGGCAACGCGGCCGCCGGCGGTTCAACGCCACCTGTAGCTGTGGATGTGTCTGAAACCGGCAAGGCTTCCGTTTCGGGACAACCGTTTGTCGGCGGCGGGCCACAGGCGGTGAACGTGAGTGTCGCGGACCGGCGCATTCGCTACGTCACCAATTCCTTCACGGTTGAAGCGGGCTCGCGTTACGAAATGGACGGAGACAGGGTGACTGCAATGCGAGTGCGAGCGCCGTGACGGTCGGCGCGGCTTGTGCAAACTGCGCGCCCGCCGACCAGCCAACCGATGCTTGAGGACCAACCGGCGGGCGCACTCCGCCCACGCGCATCTGCGGCGCGCCGAGGACACCGCCGCCCTACCTTGGTTCGCTGATTCTGTCGCCTAACGCCCC
>DATDFH010000341.1:0-8699 GCA_036522715.1 Verrucomicrobiia bacterium | reverse complement strand
GAGCCAGTCGAGCAACTGCGGGTGCGACGGCGGTTGGCCGTTTCGACCGAACTCATTCAGCGTCGGCACGAGGCCGCGGCCGAAGTGATGCGCCCAGATGTGATTCACGGCCACGCGCGCAGTGAGCGGGTTGTCCTTGCTCGCGAACCACTGCGCCAGCGCGAGCCGGCGGCCGGTGCTGGTCGGCGGAAATGCCTCAAACTTGTTCGGTGCGTAGGTCGTGGTGACGGGCGCGGTCAAATCCTTGTCGGCTTTGGCCATCGCCTTCTCGGCGGTGGTGAGCGCTTTTTTCGCCGTCGTCAACGCCGTCGCGCTCTTGGCGGCGATGCCCTTGTCGCCGCCTTGGGCGTCCTTGTCGGCCTTGGCCTGCGCGATCTTCATCGCGGCCTCGGCTTCTTCGAGTGTGAGCTTGGCTTCGAGCACAGCCGCTTTTCGCTGCGCGACGACGGCCTCCTCGGCGGCCTTCTTCCATTCGGGCGAAGTCTTCTTCGGCTCCAACTTCTCCGCCGCCAACGTGGCCTTGAAGGAATTCACGCGTGCCTCGGCGAGCGCTACGTTACGCTCGCCTTCCGCAACCGTCTTGGCCGTGGGCAATGGCTTGAGTGCGGGAGGAAGTTTCGCCGCAGCGGCCTTGGCGCGCGTTGCAGCCTTGCCGGTGAGCGGCTTGGCGGAGTTTGTCGCCGTGCCTTCCTTCAAATCAGCCAAAAACTCGCGCGCTTGCTCCAATGAATGTTCGGCGGCGGCGAGGTCATCCTTCACCACGAAGTCGCGTTTGTCCGGACGCGCGGCGAGCAACGGCAGCGTCACGGGCTTGGCCTCGTATTTCGCGCCGAAGATGCGCGGGACGTTCGGCTGCATGACTTCGTTGGTGAGCGGCTTGCGCTCGTCGCCGCGCGCGAGCACGTAGGTCTTCGGCGCGGTCGTCGCGTCATAGATGCGCACGAGGCCGTCACCGGTCTTGTCCGTGTCCACCACGCCCGGCACGCGATCAGTGCGGACCTGATGCGCCTCGAAGATCGAGCGCACCTCGTAATACTCGCGCTGCGAAATGGGGTCATACATGTGGTCGTGGCATTTCGCGCAGTTCATCGTCACTCCCTGGAACGCCTGGAAGGTGTGGCCGATGGTGTTCTCCAGCCAGCGCTCGCGGGAGAGCGAGTTGAAATTGCGGACGAGAAAACCGGTGGCGCGCAAGGCGGACTCGTCGGTGGGCGCGAGTTCGTCGGCGGCGAGCATCTCCATCACCATGCGGTCGTAGCCGCGGTCGGCGTTGAGCGACTCGATGATCCAATCGCGCCAGCGCCAGATGTGCGGCTTGCTGTCGCGCGGGACGTTCTGGTAGCCGGTCCAGTCGGAGTAACGCCACACGTCCATCCAATGCCGCGCCCAGCGCTCGCCGTAGCGCGGCGAATCAAGCAGGCGGTCCACGGCCTTCTCGTAGGCATCGGGCGACTTGTCGGCGAGGAAGGTGCTCATCTCTTCCGGCGTGGGTGACAGACCGATGAGGTCGAGGTAAACGCGACGGAGCAAAATTTCCTTCGAGGCTTCGGGACGAGGCTTGAGTCCCCGCGCTTGATGCTCCTTCGCGATGAACGAATCAATCGGGTTAAGAATTGTGAATTGCGTCTTGCTGATTATCGGAACGGTCGGCCGCTTCACCGTCTCGAACGGCTTCCACCGATACGACGCGAGCACCTTCGTCCACTCGGCTACCTTCTTCTTGCCATCGGCGAGTTCCTTCTTTGCCGGCGTGTCTTTCGCGTTGCCGGGGTTGTGGCCAAGGAGCAATTCAGTTTCGTTGTCCACGCCGTCTCCGTCCGCATCCTCCTTCGCGATCTGCGCGAGGCGATGCGGAATGTCCATTTTCTTGCCGGATTTCTCCGCCTCCTCGCCGACTTTGCGCAAACGGTCACCGAATGGATTGTGCGGAAATTCTTCGAGGCTCTCCGGATTCTTCTTGTCGCTCGGCAGATGGCAGGTGCTGCAGTTGTTGAGCGACTTGGCGAGGAAGCGGTCGTAGTGCTTCACCAGCGCCGTCTTGTTCGCGGGAGTGGCAACGGCCGTAGCGAGCCCGATCGACAACAGGACCGAGCCGGCGAACATACGCGCGCGGTACGGCGGGCTGGCGAATTGGCGGAGCGCAGTTTTCACAGAGTTTCGGCGATCAATCTAGTGACGAGACGGATGGGTAGCCATTCGATCTTGCGTCTATCCGCGACTTTACCACTCGGATGCGTTCATTGCTGGCACGAGAAAAATCAGACGATGCAGAAGGCCTGCTCGCCTGTTCAGAAAGTGCCCGGTTCCAATACTTTCCTGCAAAAAATGAAACGCAAGCAGGAGTGCGTGCTTTACGGCAGGTACGCGCGGGCAAGTTCAGTGAATTCGGCGATCTGCCGCTGCTCCCACGCGGCATCGCGGCTGAGTTCGCGGGCGAGCAGTGCCGCCACCACCGGCGCAGCTTCATTGGCAGCGCGGGCGTCGAGCAACAATACGCGCGTGCGGCGGGAGAGAACGTCCTCCACCGTGCGGGCCATTTCGTTCTGCGCGGCGTTCACGACCTCGTCTTCCAGATTTGTAGCAGCCGAAGTAAGGAAGCTCTGATCTGTTTTCGAATCAGAGCGAGCCTCCTCACGTCGGCTGCCACCCGCGTCATGCAGCCGCAATGATTCCGTGCGGCACGGTTGCGGCGCGAGGCCGGCGGATTTGATCGCGGCGTCCACGGCATCGGCGGCCATTTTGCGATACGTCGTCCATTTGCCACCCGTGATGGTGACGAGACCACCCGGCGACACGGAAATGAAGTGGTCGCGCGATAGCGCGGCGGTGGCCTTCGAGCCGGAGGTTTTCACCAGCGGACGCTGGCCGGCAAAGGTGCTGAGGATGTCGCCCGCAGCAGGCTTTTTCGCGAGGTAACGCGCGGCGTGATGAAGGAGGAACTCAATTTCGGCAGCAAGCGGGCGCGGCTCCAGCACCGCATCCGTCACCGGCGTTTCCGTCGTGCCGATGACGACGCGGCCGTGCCACGGGATCGCGAAGAGCACACGGCCATCATCGGTCCTAGGCACCATCAACGCCGAGTCGCCTGGGAGGAATGAGCGGTCGAGCACGATGTGCGCGCCCTGGCTTACGGTGAGCATCGGCACGGCGGCGGGTTCGTCGAGACGGCGCAAGGCATCGGTGAAAATGCCCGTGGCGTTGATGACGACACGCGCGCGGATTTCAAACTCGCGTCCGCTTTCCACGTCTACCACGACCGCGCCGCAAACGCGTCCGTTGTTCTTCAGCAGTGACTGGACGCGGGTGTAGTTCGCGACGGCGGCGCCCAATTCCGTGGCGGTTTGCACGAGGCAGATGGCGAGGCGTGCGTCGTCGAACTGTCCGTCGAAATAACGCACGCCACCGCGCAGGCCGGCAGTCTCGATGGTTGGAAGCGCACGGACGGTTTCGTCGCGGCTGGTAAGTTGCGTGTGGCCGATGCCGGAGCGACCGGCCAGCGCGTCGTAAAGTTTCAGCCCGAAGCCGTAGTAGGATTTCTCCCACCAGCGATAGCCCGGCACGATGAACGCGAGCCGGCGGACAAGGTGCGGCGCGTTCTTGAGCAGCAGCCCGCGTTCGCGGAGCGATTCGAGCACGAGGCCGAGGTTGCCCTGCTTAAGATAGCGGAAGCCGCCGTGGATGAGTTTGGTGCTGCGGCTGGAAGTGGCCTTTGCAAAATCGCTCTGCTCGACGAGCGCCGTGCGGTAGCCGCGCGAGGCTGCGTCCACCGCCGCGCCCAAACCCGTCGCGCCGCCGCCAATGATGAGGATGTCCCAGTCAGCGGAACGATCTTCGAGGCGCTGGAGGGCGGCGTCGCGATTCACGGTTCACGAGTCCTCCCAAGCCTTCGCGCGCTGCAAAGCCTTTTCCCAACCGGCAACCATCACGCGTCGCCGTGCCGGAGCCATATTCGGCGTGAATCGTCGGTCAGCCTGCCACTGCGTCGCGATCTCGGCCTGGTCCTTCCAATAGCCCACCGCGAGGCCCGCGAGGTACGCGGCGCCGAGCGCGGTTGTCTCTGGAACTTTCGGCCGTACCACGGGCACGCCGAGCAGGTCGGCTTGGATTTGCATCAACAGATTGTTCGCGCACGCGCCGCCATCGACGCGCAATTCCTTAAGACGGATTCCCGAGTCGGCCTGCATCGCCTTCAACACGTCCATCACCTGGAGCGCGATGCCTTCGAGCGCGGCGCGGGCGATGTGCGACGACTTGGTGCCGCGCGTGAGACCGACGATGATGCCGCGGGCGTATTGGTCCCAATGCGGCGCGCCGAGTCCCGCGAACGCCGGCACGAGATAAACTCCGTGCGTGTCCGGCACCTGCGCGGCAAGTGCTTCCACCTCCGCCGATGACCGAATGATGCCGAGGCCGTCGCGCAACCATTGCACCACGGCGCCCGCGATGAAGATGCTGCCTTCGAGCGCGTACTCGGTGCGTTGGCCGATGCGCCACGCGACGGTCGTGAGGAGGTTGTTTTTCGACGCGATGGGCTTGGTGCCCGTGTTCATCAGCATGAAGCAGCCGGTGCCGTAAGTGTTCTTCACCAGGCCGGGCCGCGTGCAAACCTGGCCGAAGAGCGCCGCCTGCTGGTCGCCCGCGATTCCGGCGATGGGCATCGGCGCGCCGAGCAGCGTCGTTTCGCCATAAACCTCGCTCGACGAATGGACTTTGGGCAGCACCGCGCGCGGCACGCCGAAAATCTTCAGCAACTCGTCGTCCCACTCGCCGGTGTGGATGTTGAAGAGCATCGTGCGCGAGGCGTTGCTCGGGTCGGTGACGTGGACCTTGCCGCCGGTGAGGTTCCAGACGAGCCAAGAGTCTACAGTGCCGAAGGCGAGTTCGCCGGCTTTGGCGCGCGCCTTCGCACCCTTCACGTGTTCCAGAATCCACTGGAGTTTCGTCGCGGAAAAATACGCGTCCACCACCAGGCCGGTCTTGCGGCGGATGATGCGATCAAGCTTGCGTGCCTTGAGCCGGTCGCACATCGGCGCGGTGCGGCGGTCCTGCCAGACGATCGCGTTGCAAATGGGCTGACCGGAGGCGCGGTCCCACACCACGGTCGTCTCGCGCTGGTTGGTGATGCCGATGGCGGCGACGTCGTTGGCGGTGAGTCGGGCCTTGAGCAACGCCTCGGCCGCGACACTCGCCTGCGTGGACCAGATGTCCTGGGGGTTGTGCTCGACCCAGCCGGGGCGCGGGAAGATTTGCGGGAACTCCTTCTGCGCGACGGAGACGATGCCGCCAGCATGATCGAAGAGAATCGCGCGCGAACTGGTCGTGCCCTGGTCGAGGGCGAGGATGTATTTCATGGGTGAGGCGTGATGCGTAATCCGTGATGCGAAATTCTTCAATAGAGGCGTTGTCGCCGCGATTCACGCGCCCCAGCACAGCTTGAAGAACAGTGCGCCGAGCACGCCGCCGATGATCGGGCCAGCAATCGGCACCCACGCGTAGTCCCAGTCCGAGCCGCCTTTGCCCGGAATCGGCAATAGCGCGTGCGCGATGCGCGGGCCAAGGTCGCGCGCGGGGTTGATCGCGTAACCAGTCGGGCCGCCGAGCGAGACGCCGATGGCCCACACGAGCACGCCGACGAGGCACGGCGCGAAGCCGGTGTCGAAGCCGGAATTCGGCACGAGGTTTTTCGGCGAAAGAATCGCCAGCACGCCGAGCACGAGCACGAAGGTGCCGATGATTTCGGTGAGCAGATTCGCGCGCGGCTGGCGAATTGCGGGCGCGGTGCAGAAGACGCCGAGCTTCGCGCCCTTGTCGTCGGTCGCCTTCCAGTGCGGCAGATAGGCGAGCCACACAAGCACCGCGCCGAGGAACGCGCCGATCATCTGGGCGACGACGTAGTTGAGCACCTGGCTCCAGGGAAACTTGCCGATCGCAGCCAGGCCAATGGTCACCGCTGGATTCAGATGCGCGCCGCTGGCAGCGTTGGCCGCATACACGCCGATGGTGACGGCGAACGCCCAGCCCGCAGTGACAACGATCCAGCCGGCGTTCTGGCCCTTGGATTTGTTGAGGAGCACGTTGGCGACAACGCCGTCGCCGAGGACGATGAGCAACATCGTGCCGATGAGTTCAGCCAGGAAGGGAGACATGTTGGTTGGAATTTGCGGCGCAGAGTAACAAGCCGTGCGCGCCGCTGTCCAATAAAGTCGCTCGGGCCACTTCGCGTGCTTTTGGGCTGCGGCGTGGTCGGGGCAAGTGCCGCCGCCGGTGACGAGGACAATCTTGCCACGCAATGGGTGAATCATTCACCGCATGTGGAGCCGGTTGACTTGCCATCCGTGCGCGGCAAACTCCCGCCATGCTTACGCGCGCCCTGCTCGCCGCAGTTTTGCTCACCGGTCCGTATCTGTTCGCCGACGACTGGCCGTGCTTCCGCGGGCCGCACCACGACGGCATCTCGCGCGAGAAGCTTCCCTCGCCGCCGTGGACCGGCGCTGCGCCGAAGGAACTGTGGCGCGCGTCGGTCGGGCTGGGTTTTTCCACGATGGTTGTGGCCGATGGCAAGGTCATCGCCACCGGGCACGACGGAAAGAAGCAGGGGATCGCGACCATCTGGTGCTTCGACGCGACGTCAGGCGCGGTGACGTGGAAACATTCCTACGCCGCACCGCTTGGTGACATGTATTTCGAGGGCGGCACGACCGGCACGCCGACGATTCATGAAGGAAAGGTTTTCCACCTCAGCCGCGAGGGCGACGTGGCCTGCCTCGACCTCGCCACGGGCGGCGTGCGTTGGCAGAAGCCGCTCGCCAAGGAACTCGAGGCCACGATGCCAGACTGGGGTTACGCGGGGTCGCCACTGGTGGACGGTGAGCGGCTGATCCTGAACGTCGGCGGCGCGGGCACCGCGTTGGATCGCGCGACGGGCCGGGTGGTTTGGAAGTCCACGCCCAACATGGCGGCGTATGCGACGCCAGTGCCGTTCGACCTTGGCGGCAAACCTTGTGTCGCGTTGCTCGGCCACAAGGAGTGCCTGGCGGTCGAGCGCGCGGCCGGGTCCGTCCTCTGGCGCCAGAAATTCGTTTCCGGCTACAACACCAGCGCCGGCGCGCCGGTCGTCCACGCCGGGACGATTTTTGTTTCCGCCTACAACGTCCCCGCCGTGATGCTTGATGCCCGCAGCGGCCTGCCTGTGGCCGGTTGGAAAACCGATACGCGCGTTCATTTCAATGCCGGCGTCGTGATCGGCGGGCACCTCTACGCTTTTCACGGCGAAGCGGGCAAGAAGGAGGGCGAGTTGCGCTGCCTCGATTGGAAAACCGGATCGACGAAGTGGGCGCAGAAAGGCCTCGGCGTCGGGTCGCTCATCGCCGCCGACGGCAAACTGATCTGCTTCACGGACACAGGCGAACTCGTCATCACGGAGGCGTCACCGGAAAAGTTCAAGCCGCTGACCCGCGCGCAAATCCTTGGCGGCAAATGCTGGGCTACGCCAGTGCTCGCCAACGGCCGCCTCTATGTGCGCAATGCGAAAGGCGATCTGGTTTGTCTGAACCTCGGCGCAAAGTGACCTTATGCGCTGCGCTTGCCTCTTGCCATTGGTGATCGCGTCGCTCGGCGCTGCGCCGTTGCCGGATCTCCAGAGGCCGCCCGCGAAGGTGCCAACGAATGCTCCGACGATTTCGCCTTTGATCGGAGATCATTTCACGAAGGCTGACTGGCCAAAACGCCGTGACGAGTTGCGGCGCGAATGGACCCGGTTTCTCGGCGAGTTCCCGAAATCGAAGTCACCGCTCGCCGCCGAATTCCTTGCGAAGGAGAAGTTGCCGACATTCACGCGGCAGTTGGTCACCTATCAGATCGAGGACGGCGTGCGCACCGATGCGATGCTGCTCGTCCCGAAAGGCGCGAAGGGAAAACTGTCGGGCATCGTCCTGTTTCATCCGACCTACTCGAATCACTACGCGCGCGTCGTCGGCCTCGAAGGCAGCGACGAACCGGAGCGGCAGCAGGCGGTGCAACTCGTGGAGCGCGGTTACGTGGTGCTCGCGCCGCGGTGTTTCATTTGGGCCGAGTTACCGCCGGGTTATCAGAAAAAGGGCGAAAGCATCTACGTCGCGAACGTGCGGCGGATGCAGGAACGCCATCCGAGTTGGAAAGGCATGACGCGCATGACATGGGATGGCATCCGCGCGCTGGACTTCATCGAGACGCTGCCGAACGTCGATGCGAAACGCCTCGGCATCTTCGGCCACTCGCTCGGCGCAAAAGAAGTGATTTACGTCGCGGCATTCGACGAGCGCGTAAAATGCGCCGTGTCGAGCGAGGGTGGCGTGGGCACGAAGCTGAGCAACTGGCAGGACGTGTGGTATCTCGGTCCCGCGATCAAGCAGCCCGGCTTCGCGCGCGAGCATCACGAACTGCTCGCGCTGATCGCGCCGCGCCCGTTCCTCCTGCTCGGCGGCAACTCGGCCGACAACGACGCCAGTTGGTCGTTCATCGAAACCACGCTGCCGGTGTATCGCCTGCTCGGCGCGCCGCAAAACCTCGGCTGGTTCAACCACGCCCTCGGCCATCGCTACGGCGACATTGCGCGCCCGGTGGCGGAAGCGTTCCTCGACAAGTTCCTGAAGCAGCCGCCGAGATAAGGAGGCTCGCTTCAAACCAGCGGAGAACAAGTGAGTCTCCTTACCTCGGCTGCT
>DATDFH010000340.1:0-8783 GCA_036522715.1 Verrucomicrobiia bacterium | reverse complement strand
CGGCGGCGGAGGCGCGCGACGCAGCGAGCAACGACGCACCGCCGGCGAGTGCGCCCGAGGTTTGGAGGAACGCACGACGCGAAAATTTCGGCGGAGTCATGGAGCGGATGCTGGCGGTTCCAGTTGCACGGAGACAACTGTATTCATCCGGCAGCGACGCCGCTCCTATTTTTCGCCGAAGGCAAACAGCGCAGAGGCGGTGCGCAGGTAGAAGTTGTTTCCGGCGATGGCCGGCGAGGCGAGGATGCGTTCGCCGAAATCCGCCTGATGAAGAATCTCCGGCTTTTCACCGCCCGCCTTGATCACGGTCAGTTTGCCGTTCGCCGAGGCGACGTAAATCCTGCCATCGGCGGCCACGGGCGACGAATAATAGTAGCCCTCGGCGTTCAAGCGCTCTTGAAGGTAAAATGCCTCGCCGCTCTTCGCGTCAAACGAGGAGATCATGCCGCCGTTCTTGAAACAGTAAACCCGGCCGTCGTAGAGCAGCGGCGAGGCGACGTACGGCAGGCCGCGCGTGGCTTTCCAGGCGACGTGCGTCTCGGTGATGTTGCCCCGGCCGCCGGGTTTCACCGCCAGCAGCGAGTTCTCGCCCTTGGAGAGCGCCGCGAGCAGCGCGTCGTAATCGCTCTTGTCCACCTTCCCGTCCCGATTGGCATCGAGGCCGCGGTAGTACTCGCGAATTTTTTCATCGAACTCGTCCACCATCACCACGCCGTCCTTGTTCTTGTCGTGCTTCTCCAGAAACTTTTCCCACGAGGGCCACGGATCATCCGCCTTGCCGTCTGACCACGCCCCGAAGAAGAGCATTCCGTCGCCGATCACCGGCGTGGTGCAGGCGAACGCGCAGACGCCATCGATCACCCAGTTCTCCTTCCCCGTCTTCAACGCATAGCCCTTCAGGCGGAGCGATCCCGGCACCACCACTTCCTCCGTGTCGCCATTCTTCCATTGGATGGGCGTGCCAAAGCTGCCGTAAGAATCGGGCCGGGCCGTCTCCCAAACTTTTTTGCCGGTGCGCAAATCCACGGCCAGCAGCGACGAACCCTCGTCGCGATCGCGGCTGACCACCACGAGGCCACCCGCGATCAGCGGGCACGTGGCGGTGCCGTATCCGCCCATGCTCAACGCCACCGGCAGCGGATGACGCCAGAGTTCTTTTCCTTTGCGGTCGTGGCAGATCAACCCGAAGGAGCCGAAGTAACTCACCACGTGTTCGCCGTCGGTCGCCGGCGAGGCGGCGGCCGGGCTGCTTTCGGTCTTGTGATACATCTCGAGCTGGTCGGGCTTGATGCCCCGCGACCATGCCAGCTTGCCATCCTTGCGCTGGTAACAGCGGATCTGGAGTTCATTGTCCGCAAAGGCCGTGAGGAAAATCTGATCGCCCCAGATGCACGGCGACGATGGCGAGAACGGCATCGGGATTTTCCACAACACCGAGTTGGTGGGGCTGATCTTCACCGGTGGCTTCGCGTGGAGGGCGACGCCTGAACTGTTCGGCCCGCGAAACGCCGGCCAGTCGGCAGTCGCGCCGTGGACGGTGGATGCCGCGAACAAACAAAGCAACGCGAGTGGTTTCATAAGTGGGAGAAGGTCGTGTGGCTCACGCTAGCGGAGCGCCCGGCCATTGGACAATCCGAAATGGCCGCCCGCCCGGCGCCGCGTCCGTGATCACGGCGGTTGGACACGGCTCAATACGGATCCCTTCGACTGCGGTGCCGAACGAAGCGCGACACTGCATTGGGCCGCGGACACCGGTGGACAGGCATGGAGACCGGTAAACCACCAAGGCACCAAGCGCACCCGGCAATTCCCGGCTTCGTGTCCTTGTGGCTTGGTGGTTCAATCTTCAGATCTCCAACCCCGTCAGGGGCGGCATATTCAGGAAGTCTCGTCGAGCGGTTTGGAAATGTATCGCTGGTCGAATTCCACCCCGAATCTCTCCAGCAACCCGGTGTATTCGTCCCGAAACGATTTTCTGGCGTGATGCTCTTGCTGGTTTTCGAGGTAACGAATCACCGTGCCGAGTTGCGAACGCGAATACGGGAACGCGCCAAAAGTTCCCGCCACGAAAACCGGCCTGACACCCAGCGCTTCTCGCTGATGAAGCGGGGCGGGTTGGCTTTGATGTCGCGCACCAGATCCGAGAGGGCTGCATCCGGACGCAGACCAGCGGGCAGATGCAAATGATCCGGCAGGTTGTTTATCGCCATCAGCTTGTGCTTCTGAGCGGAGGCGATGCCCGTGATGTACTTCTGTAACGCGTCGTTGTATTCCGGCTTGATGAGACTTTGGCGGCCTTCAACGGCAAACACGACATGGATGTAAATCTGCGCATCGGTGTTGGCCATGCGTGGAGGTGCCGCTCCTGACGGAGCTTGGAAATCATTTATGCGCTGGTTCTACAGGGATGTCGCCCCTGACGGGGCTGGCATGGCGTGTGAGCTTCGGTCCTTCGGCGGGGAATTCAGGAAACTCGAACGCGGGTCGCACGCCATTCAACTTCCGTCCGTGCCAGCGCCACCAACTCCATAACAAACTACAATTGAGCGACTTACGCGATGAAACAGGTCTGCTCCGGGGTGAACCGGTTCACCTCGGAGCGCCGTTGCCCCACTTCGGAGGTCAACCGGTTCACCAAAAGGTGAACGTTCGGACTTCCGGGCTGCCCGCACGGTGCGCGGAGGTCGGTGTGCTGAGTTCCGAGGGCGGTCGGCCATGGTCGGACCTCCAAATCCGACCTCCGAGGTGCGACGGTCCACTCCGGAGCGTCATTGGTCTGCTTCGATGGTAAAGCTCTCGGCGGAGAAGCGGAGGCGCGGAGAATCTTGGAATTCAAAATCGCAGGAACGGAAAGAAGGTCGGTTCTTTTCCTGAGTTCGTGAGTTCCAGATGAAGATCAGTTTTTGCCGGTGACTTCCGGGCGCCCCGCGCGGGCAGGAATTTTTTCGGAGAACGCGCGCTGCACTCGCGAGAGAAGTTGATCGGGCGTTTGAACACTTTCGGAGGAACGTGAGCCTAATCCTTCCCGGCGAAAGTTCGTCGGGTTTTTGAAAAGCAAAACCACCAAGAGAAAGTGAAACAATGAAAACTGAAGTTCATGAACGAGAAGCCCCAGTTCGCGCGCAATCCGGGACCCGGCCGGGTTCCTCAAAACCGGACGCCGAACAGGAGGAGATGCTGCGAAGGGTGGAAGCTGCCGGCACCCCCGGACCCGCGCACCACGCGCTCGGCGCGCTGGCGGGAGACTGGAAGGCCGAGGTGAAGTGCTGGATGGACCCGGGCGGCTCGCCCGAGGTGAGCCAGGGCAAGGCGCACGCCACGATGGCGTTCAAGGGCCGTTTCCTGGAGGAGGAGTTCTACGGCGAGATGTTTGGCAAGCCGTTCACCGGGCGCACGCTGATCGGCTACGACAACACGAAGCAGACGTTCAACAGCGTGTGGGTGAGTGACACGCAGACGTCGATCTTCACGAGCGAGGGCCGGGGAGACAGCGGCTACAAGGTCATCACGCTGGAGGGCAGGGCGTCCTGCGCCGCCACCGGCCGGAAGGACGTGCCGATGAAAACGGTGCTTCGCGTGATCAGCCCGGACAAACACATCCTGGAGATGTTCGACGGGAACGCGAAGACGATGGAGATCACTTACAACCGACAGTAAGGGATGCCCAGTAGACAGAGTCAGCGCAGCGGTCCATGCGGCCGCTGCGCTTGATCTTTGGCGGAGCAGGATTGGGCGACTTCGCGAGTGGGTCGCGTTGAGCAAACGCCGGCGCGGAATTGTGCGAAAACTTTTGCACCGCGCGACGCACCGATTAGCATCGCGCCGATGCCGGACGCGTATCAGCAACTGCTCGACGCCGCGATTGCGCACCTCGAAGACCTGCACGCCACGGGGCGGCGGTTCGTGGCGGTTTCGCCGGCGGTGCTCGCGGGCTTGAGCGCGCCGGCGCCGGCCCGGGGGACGATTGCAGCGCCGATTGCGAGGGCTGCAGTCGCACCAACGCCCGCGGTAGTCGCCGCGAAGATTCCTTCGTCGTCAGCGCCGCGGGCTTTTGTTCCCGCGTCCACGACGACGGAAGTTGAATCGCCGCCCGTTGGCCCGGCGCTCGATCCCGCGGCGAAGGAGGCGGCGATGGCGCGGTTGCGCGAGCGCGCGATGGTTTGCGTGAAATGCCCGAACCTGGCGGCCGCGCGCCAGAACGTGGTGTTCGGCGTGGGGGACATTCATTCGCCGTTGATGTTTGTGGGCGAGGCGCCGGGAGCGGACGAAGACAGGCAGGGCGAGCCGTTCGTCGGCGCGGCGGGACAGTTGCTCACGAAGATCATCGAGACGATGGGGCTGAGCCGGCAGACGGTTTACATCGCGAACATTTTGAAATGCCGGCCGGACACGCCGGACCAATCGAGTGGCAATCGCAAGCCCACCACCGCCGAGATGGACACGTGCAAGCCGTACTTGCTCGAACAGATCGATATCATCCAGCCGCGAGTGATTGTCGCACTGGGCGCCACGGCGGTTGCGGGCTTGCTGGGAAATTCAACGGGGATTACCAAGCTGCGCGGCAACTGGCAGAGTTTCCGCGGCACGCCGGTCATGCCGACGTTTCACCCTTCGTACCTGCTGCGCACGCAATCGCTGGCCGACAAACGTCGCGTGTGGGAGGACATGTTGCAGGTGATGGAGAAACTTGGGATGCCCGTCTCGGAGAAGCAGCGGAGGTTCTTCCTGCCACGCACCGGGGGCGCATGAGCGCGTTCTACCGCCACTGCCTCCGCCCGCTGCTCTTCGCGCAGGACTCGGAGGAAATCCATAACCGCACCGTCGCCGCGCTCGGCTGGGCCGGCCGCAGCGACGTGGTGCTCGAAGGGCTGCGCGATTTTTTCGGCGCGCCGGAATTGCCGGTGAAAGTTTTCGGGCTGCGATTCCCCAATCCCGTCGGTCTCGCCGCCGGCATGGACAAACGCGCCGCTGCGCTGCCGGCCTGGCCTGCGCTCGGCTTCGGTTTCGTCGAACTCGGCGGCGTGACGTGGCACGCGCAGTCCGGAAATCCCGCGCCGCGCATGTTTCGCGCGGTACCCGACCGCGCGCTGATCAACCGGATGGGCTTCAACAACGACGGCGCGTACGCGATGGCCGCGAAGCTCGCGAACTGGCGCGCCGCAGATCGGTGGCCTGCCGTGCCCGTGGGCATCAATTTTGGAAAGTCCAAGATCACGCCGCTCGAACAGGCCGCCGAAGATTACGCACAATCCTTCGAACTGCTGTGGCCGCACGCGGATTTTTTCGTGGTGAATGTCAGCTCGCCCAACACGCCGAATCTTCGGCAACTTCAGGACAAGGCGGCGCTGGACGAGATTCTCGCGCGTCTGCAGGAGGTCAATGTTTCGAAGCCACGGCAGAAGCCGGTGTTGGTCAAGGTCGCGCCTGATCTCTCCTTCGAAGCGCTGGACGAGATTCTCGAACTCGTCGGCCCGCGGAACGTCGCGGGCATCGTGGCGACAAACACCACGATCACCCGGCCGGAGTCTGCCGACGAAAAGCTGCGAAGGGTTTACTCCGAAACCGGAGGGTTGAGCGGAAAACCGCTCGCGCAGCGCAGCACCGAAGTCATCCGCCATTTGTTCCGCCAGAGCCGCGGCCGAGTGCCGGTCATCGGCGTGGGCGGGATTTCCAATGCGGATGATGCGTGGGAAAAGATCACGGCTGGCGCGGGGCTGATTCAGATTTACACCGGGTTGGTCTATGAAGGCCCGGGCATCGTGCGCGAAATTGTTGCCGGGCTGATCGAGCGGCTCGGGCAGAGCGGTGCGAAATCACTCAGCGAAGTGGTCGGCTCCAAGTCGTAGTAACGCTGACCTCGCAGGCGGTCTCACAGATAATGCACCGGCATGTCTCCAGACTCCTCGTCCGGAGCTTTCTCTTCCGCGGGCCGTGTTTCAGTGGCTTCGATTTCTACCGCGGGCCGTACGCGGCGTGTGCGCGCTGGCTTTGGCGCGGGTTCTGGCTTGGGCTTGGTCGCCGCCCTGGACTTCGGCGTTGGTGTGAAGGTAGGTGTTAGCGCGGGCGGACGGGGCGTCGTCGGGATCACTCGCTCGACGGTAGCCACAATCACCTGAACATTTCGCCGACGCAGCATTTCCACAAAGTCTGGCGGCGCTCCGCTGTCGGTGATGAGGACGTCGATCGTGTCGAGGTCGCAAAGTTTCGTGATCGACTGCCGGCCGAGCTTGGAGGAGTCCACACAGAGAATCACGCGGCGGGCGGCGTTGATCATCGCGCGCTGAATGTCGATCAACAGCACGTGTGAGTTGGTGATGCCCTCCGCGGTAACGCCGCCACAGCTCAGGATGGCCGCGTCGGCGCGGATTTTGGAAAACGCCTCCACCGCCAGCGGGCCGACGAGGACGCCGAGCCGGGGATAGATCACGCCGCCCGAGACCACGACTTCGAGCTTGTTCGAGGCGGAACAAAAATTGGCGACCGGGAGCGAGTTGGTGAAGACCTGCGGCATCTTGGGCTCCAGATGGCGCGCGACGTGGAAGCAGGTGGTGCCCGCGTCGATGATGAGCGTCTGGTTGGCGGAGAGAAGTTCCGCGCAGGCGGCGCCGATGGCTTCCTTCTCGGCGACGTGATGCGTCTCTCGCGTGCTGAAGGCGTATTCGTCGGACTTCGGGCTGATCAGGCGGGCGCCGCCGTGCGTGCGCGCCACGGCACCTTTGCTCTCCAAAAGCGTGACGTCGCGGCGAACAGTCGAAACGGACGCCCCCGCCAGCGCGGCGAGCTCCTCCAACGACGCGAACTCCGCTTTATGAAGGTGCTCTTCGATTCGCTTATGACGCTGTTCCGCCCGCATCTCGGTTCAACTTGGTAGAATTTGGAAAGTAATGCAAGAAAATGTTTGACATACTTTCATATTCAATCAAAACTGCGCCTGTTAATGGTAAGCACGGCCTCACAGCCACATCGGGCGGTTGTCGAACATCTCGTTCGACAGTCGGTCTATTCCCGTCTTGGGAAACCTCTCCCGCGCGCCGCCTCGGCGCCCAATCCGCTCGTGGTCAACGTCAGCGCGCGGCATTGCCATCTCACGCCACAAGCCGTGGAGGCGCTCTTCGGGGCGGGTCACCAATTGCAGGTCCACAGGTGGCTTTACCAGGAAGGCCAGTTCGCCGCGAAGGAGACCGTCACGCTGATCGGTCCGCGCAGCCGGGTGATCTCCAATCTCCGCATCCTCGGGCCGTGCCGAAGTCTGAACCAGGTGGAGTTGGCCTACACTGACGGCATCGCCCTGGGTTTCGAGCTGCCCCACCGCATTTCGGGCGACATCAAGGGCACGCTCGGTTGCATGTTGATGGGGCCGGCGGGTTTCTTCGAGATGGAGCAGGGCGTCATCCGCGCGATGCGGCACGTCCACATGAATCCCGTGGACGCGGATTACTACGGCGTCAAAGCCGGCGATGCGATGAAACTTAAGATTGGCGGCGAGTGCGGCATCGTTCTCGACAAGATGCTTTGCCGCGTGGACAAGAGCTTCAAGCTGGAAGTCCACATCGACACTGACGAGGGCAACGCCTGCAACCTCCAGCCCGACACTTCCTGCGAACTGATCAAATGATTCCCGACCGGATTACCTGAACTCTCAACCATCAACTACAAACAAACATGAGTGAAGCAATCGGCATGATCGAAACCAAGGGCTACACCGGAAGCGTCGAAGCCACCGATGCCATGGCCAAGGCCGCGAACATCACCATCACCAAGACCATCCCCATCGGCGGCGGTCTCATCACCGTCATCTGCCGAGGTGACGTGGCGAGCGTCAAAGCCGCCGTGGACGCGGGCAGCAAGGCCGCCGGCAAGGTCGGCGAACTCGTCGCCAGCCACGTCATCGCGCGCCCGCACGAGGATCTCGGCAAGATTTTCTTCCCCGACGCCAACTCGGCCGTGAAGAAATGAGCGGCCACCAACCTCAACTTTCAACCACCCACTAACACTATGGCTCAACAAGCAATTGGCATGATCGAATGCAAGGGTCTGTGCGCGCTCTTCGAGGCCACCGACGCTGCGCTCAAGGCCGCGAACGTCACGTTCACCGGCTGGGAAAAAATCGGCTCCGGCTACGTCACCGCGTTTTTCCGCGGCGATGTCGCGAGCGTGAAGGCCGCCACCGACGCGGGCGCTGCCGCGGCGTCCCAAGTCGGCAGCGTCGTCAGTGTGCAAGTCATCCCGCGTCCGCACGACGGACTCAGCGGTCTCGGCAAATGGCTGCAATAAGGCGAACCACCAGGACACAAAGAACGCAAAGTTCTTGGTGACCTTGGTGCCTTTGTGGTTCTCGTGAAAATCTTAGTCGCCAACCTTGGCTCGACCTCGCTCAAGTGGCGCCTGTTCGACTTCTCGAACAGCGCCGAGCACCTTTTGCACAAGGGCGGCTTCGAGCGTGTGACCGATTACCCTAAGGCGATTGAGGACTGCCTCGGTCAACTCCGCGACGCCGGCGCGATCGTCAGCGAGAAGGACCTCGCGGCCGTCGGTTTCAAGACCGTCATCGCGAAGGACGTGACCGGCTGCGTGCGGCTCGACGAGCGCGTGCTCGGCGCGATGGAGGCTTACAACGGCCTCGCACCCGCGCACAATCCACCTTACATCACCGGCATCCGCCTCTTCGCGAAACGCACTCCCGGCGTTCCGCTCGTTGGGCTGTTCGAGACGGCGTTCTACCAGTTCGCGCCCGAGGCCATGATGCGCTACGCGGTGCCCGATGCGTGGCACGAGATCGGCGT
>DATDFH010000339.1:0-3964 GCA_036522715.1 Verrucomicrobiia bacterium | reverse complement strand
TCCCACTCAGATGCGCGCAACGCCGGAAACCGGAAGCACTGCCGCGCCGGCGAACTTGTCCCAAGGGTATCGTCCGGCGCCGGGAGGTTTCGACGAAATGCTCGCCGCGCCCGGCACGCCCCGGCCGCACTGGCAGCGGTTCGTCAACGCGCTCGATCAACTCGGCCGTCACGAACTCGCGTCGCGCTGGGAGAATGGCCGGCGCATCATCCGCGAGCACGGCGTCACCTACAACGTCTATGGCGATCCGCAAGGCATGGACCGCCCGTGGGAACTGGACATGGTGCCGTTGCTCGTGCCGTTCGATGAATGGCAGCGGATCGAAGCCGGCCTCATCCAGCGCGCGCGCCTCCTCAACCTGATCCTCGCGGATCTTTACGGCGGCGCGCAGCATTTGTTGCGCGATGGATTCCTGCCGCCGGAGTTGGTTTATGCGAACCCCGGCTTTCTGCGGCCGTGCCACGGCATCCGCGCGCCGAAGGATATCTACCTGCACCTGCACGCCGCCGATCTCGCGCGCTCGCCCGACGGCCAATGGTGGGTGCTGGCCGACCGCACGCAGGCACCCAGCGGCACCGGCTACGCGTTAGAAAACCGCGTCGTCCTCTCGCGCGTGCTGCCCGAAGAATTCCGTGACTGCCAGGTGCAGCGCCTCGCGGGCTTTTTCCGCGCCCAACGCGATACGCTCCAGGATCTCGCGCCGACGAACCGCGACCATCCGACCGTGGTGCTACTAACCCCCGGCCCGCACAACGAAACTTATTTCGAACACGCCTACCTCGCGCGCTACCTTGGTTTCCCGCTCGTCGAGGGCGGCGACCTCACCGTGCGCGACCGGCGCGTGTTCATCAAGACGCTCGAAGGACTCCAGCCTGTTGATGTGATCCTCCGTCGCGTGGACGACACGTTTTGCGACCCGTTGGAGTTGCGCGGCGACTCGTTCCTCGGCGTACCCGGGCTCGTCGAAGCCACGCGCGCAGGCAACGTGACCGTGGCCAACGCCCTCGGCGCGGGCCTGGTTGAAAGTCCTGCCTTCCTCGCGTTCCTCCCGTTTCTCTGCCGCCGCCTGCTCGGTGAGGAACTGCTCCTGCCGTCGGTCGCGACGTGGTGGTGCGGCCAAGGCAACGAACAGCAATACGTCCTCGACCACCTCGACGGCCTGGTGATCAAGCCGGCGTTTGGCACGACGCAGCGTGAGCGCTGGATCGGCGCGCTGCTCGGCGCCGCCGACCGTGGGAAACTGCTCAAGGCCATCCGCACACGGCCGCACGAATTCATCGGGCAGGAACGCGCAGCCCTCTCGCGCGCGCCGGTTTGGGCGGAGGATCACCTCGAGGCGCGATCGGTGGTGTTGCGGACTTATGTCGCGGCCGGCGGTGGATCATTCGTTGTCATGCCCGGTGGACTCACGCGCGTTTCATCCACGACCGAGGACCCGATCATCTCGATGCAGACTGGCGGCGGCAGCAAAGACACTTGGGTGCTGGCCAGCGGGCCGGTCGTCCAGGCGCCGATGCCCGCCACGCTTGCGGAGCCGCGACACGGAGAGCGCGCGTTTTCGGGCGTGCCCAGCCGCGTCGCCGAAAATCTCTTCTGGCTGGGCCGTTACACCGAACGGCTGGAACAAACGCTGCGCATCCTGCGTTGCGTGCTCGGCCGGTTGACCGACGAATCGGGCGGGGAAGGTTCCACGCAACTCGCCGCGCTGACCACCGTGATGGCCAATCTCGGGATGTTGCCCGAGCGCTTCCACGATCCCGCCGCCGTCGCCGAACTTCCGCAGCGCGTGCTGCGCCTCGTCTATAAGTCCGACATCACCGGCAGCGTGCGCGAATTGCTCGGGCGTATCCGGCTCATCGTCTCGCTCGTGCGCGACCGTTTCTCGGGCGACACGTGGCGCATCCTCAACCGGCTCGAACTGGACTCGCGCACCCGCGCGGGCCGGCTGCCGCTGGCCAACGCGGTCGCGCTCATTCACACGCTGGTGCTCGATCTCGCCGCCTTCAACGGCATGGAGATGGAGAACATGACCCGCGGCCACGGCTGGCGCTTCCTCGATCTCGGGCGACGGCTCGAACGTGCCATCAACCTTGCCAAGCTGCTGCGCGCCGGCATCGCCACTGACGCCCGGCCGGACGTGGTGTTCGAGCCGCTGTTGGAAATCGCCGACAGCGTGATGACGTATCGACGACACTACTTCGCGGAGCCGGCCCTCGCCCCCGTGCTGGAGTTGCTTGTCGGCGACGCCACGAATCCGCGCTCGCTGGCGTTTCAATTCGAGGCGCTGCGGACGCACGCCGCGGTATTGCCCGCTGCGCCGGGTGAACAACCAATCGTTCTACCGTCCGTGATCGAGCAACTGGCGGCAACGAAACTCGCGGAACTGGCCGCGCAGTCCGGGCAAGGCCAGCGCGGACCGCTCGAGAATTTTCTTGCCGGCATCGACACTGAACTGGCGGCGTTTGCCGAACAGGTGACGCACCGCTATTTCAGCCACAGCGCGCAAAGAGTGAGTTGACCGTGAGAGAGCTGCATTACGAAATCAGCCACGCCACGACCTACGACTACGCGGGGAGCGTTTCGGTCTCGCACCACCTGCTGCGAGTGGCACCGCGCAATTTCGCCAAGCAGCGCTGCCTGCACCACGAGCTGGCCATCGATCCGCCGCCGGCCATGACCAGTTCCCACACGGACTATTTTGGCAACACCGCGCACTTCATCACCGTCGAAAGCCCGCACCGCCAGTTGAACGTCACCTCGCGCTGCCAGGTGGCCGTCAGCCCCGCGTTTATTCCGGACGCAGCCGAGACGCTCCCGTGGGAACGCGTGCGCAACATGTGCCACGGCGATCACTCGGGCCGCGCGCTCGAAGCGCACGAGTTCACCTACGCCTCGCCGCTGGTGCCGCGCAGCGTGGACTACGCCGACTACGCGCGCGCTTCCTTTCCCGCCGACCGCCCGGTGCTCGACGCGGTCATGGACCTCACGCGACGGATCAACCGGGATTTCAAATTCGATCCCAAGGCCACCAGCGTCGCCACGCCGCTCGAAGAAGTTTTCAAACAACGTCGCGGCGTCTGCCAGGACTTCGCTCACGTTCAGATCGCGTGCCTCCGTTCGCTCAACCTCCCTGCGCGCTACGTCAGCGGCTATCTTGAAACCGATCCGCCGCCAGGCCAGCCCAAGTTGCGCGGGGCGGATGCCTCGCACGCGTGGACGGCGTTCTACTGTCCCGGCCTCGGCTGGATCGACGTGGATCCGACCAACAACTGCCTGCCCTCGATGCGCCACCTCACCGTCGCGTGGGGCCGCGATTTCAGCGACGTCAGCCCCGTCCGTGGAGTGCTGGTCGGCGGCGGCGACCACGAATTGAAGGTCGCGGTGGATGTGATCGCCAAGGAGCCGGTTTCCGAAATCGGCTGACCCAGCGGTCCGCGCGGTTGACGGGCCGCGGCGCTTTTGTGACGCTCGCGACCGCAACATGTCCGGAACCTCGCTCGTCAACCTCATCACCGCCTCCGATCCCGGCACGCGCGATCAATCGCTCGACGCCTTCTGCCGCCCGGCGACACTGAAGGAACTGCTCGCCGAGTGTGCGGAACTGGACGCATTTCGCCGTCGCAGCGAAAATCTCTACGAACGCGTCCGCGCGCTGTTCTTCCTCTACGCCATCCACCGGTTCCACTTGCCGGCCAAACTTGATTACGCCGCGAGCGGTCTGATTCCATTCAAAGGTTACGAGCACCTGCTCAGCCGGCGTTTCGAGGAGGCCATCGAAGTTTTCCTCAAGACGCAGGAAGCGGAAGGGCCGAGTGATGGCATTTCGAGCGCGCTGGCCACGGCGTTTCACCGGCTCGCGTTCCAGACGCTCGCCGACCAGGTGCGCCGCAGCGTGCGCAGCGTGCGCGGCAATCAGTGGATGTTCCGCACTGCGCATCCCGACGATTATCCGCTACGCATTCGC
>DATDFH010000338.1:0-2136 GCA_036522715.1 Verrucomicrobiia bacterium | reverse complement strand
ACGGCCGCGTGCTCGATCCTGCGCCACTGGCCGCACTCGTCGCGGAGATCCAGACCGCCGAAGCCGCCGTGGCGGCGACGCAGAAGGAATTCGAGCGCGTGAAACGGTTGCATGAACAGGGCGAGAACGCTTCTGCGCGCGCCGTTGAGATGGCCGAGGCCGCGTTCCGCCGCGACCGCGTCGCGGTGGACGCGGTGCGTCTGCGATTGATGGCGGCGTGGGGCGAAGGAGTCGCATCGCATCAGGACTTGCCAGCCGCGGTCCGGTCCTTGGCGAAGCTCGACGCGGCATTGCTGCGCGTGGATTTGCCCGCCGGCGAATCAATCAAATCCGCCCCGACCGCCGTGCGCGTCGCCACCCTTACCACGGATGCTCCATTGATCGAAGCGAAGTTGCTCGGCCCGGCAACGAGCGTTGATCCGCAGGCCCAAGGGCAGGGCTTCCTCGCGCTCGTCAAACCGAACCCGCAGCGGCTCGCGCCCGGCGCGGCTGTCACGGCGTGGTTGAGTCTCTCCGGCGAGCCGATCAAGGGCGTACTCGTCCCGCGCGCGGCCGTGCTGCGCTCCGACGGCCGGACTTGGGTGTATGTGCAGGCCGGCGAAGACACGTTCACGCGACGGGAGATTTTTCTGGAGCGACCGACCGATGTGGGCTGGCTTGTGACGCGCGGGCTCGCGCCAAACAACACGGTGGTGGTCACGGGCGGCCAGGCGCTTTTGTCCGAAGAACTGAAGGCGCTCACGCCGAAGGGAGACTGAGGCGACGATGCTGCAATGGATCGTCCACCTTGCGCTGCGTTACCGGGGCGTCGTCATCGCGCTCGCGATGGTCGTCGTCGCTTACGGCGTGTTTGTCACGCAGCGCGTAAAGCTGGATGTCTTTCCCGAGTTCGTGCAGCCGCAGGTCGTCGTGCAAACCGAGGCGCCCGGCCTCGCCGCCGAACAGGTCGAGGCGCTGGTCACGCGGCCCGTCGAGAGCGCGATCAACGGCACCGGCGATCTCGAATCCGTCCGCTCCGAATCCATTCAGGGCCTCTCGGTCGTGACCGTCGTGTTCAAGGAGGGCACGGATATTTTTCGCGCGCGCCAACTGCTCACCGAGCGTTTGACCGAGACGAGCGGCGAACTCCCAATCGGTGTGAAGGCGCCCAAGATGTCGCAACTCACTTCCTCGACGATGGACCTGCTCAAGGTCGGTCTGCTCTCGGAAAAACTTTCGCCGATGGAACTGCGCGCGTTCGTGGACTGGTCGGTGCGCCCGCGAATTCTATCGGTGCCCGGCGTCGCGCGCGTGAACGTCTTCGGCGGCGAAGTGCGGCAGTTGCAAATCCAGGTTCAGCCCGAGCGATTGATCGCGTTCGACCTCGGCATCGATGAAGTGCTCAACACCGCGCGCAACTCGACTGGTGTGCGCGGCGCGGGCTTCATCGACACGCCGGCACAGCGCATCGTGCTGCAAGCTGAAGGGCAGGGCATCACGCCTGAAGTGCTCGGCGATGTGGTCGTCGCCCATCGCAACGGATTGTCCGTGCGCCTGCGCGACGTGGCGCATGTCGTGAACGCGCCCGAGCCCAAGTTCGGCGATGCCGTCATCATGGGCCGGCCCGGTGTGCTGCTCACGATGTCCGGCCAGTACGGCGCGAACACGATGGAAGTCACCGAGGCCACGGAACGGGCGCTGGAGGAACTGATACCGACCTTCGCGTCGTTGGGCATCGAGTACGTGCCGTCGCTGCACCGGCCCGCGACGTTCATCGAGAACGCGCTGCGCAACGTGCGGCATTCGCTGCTGCTGGGCGCCGCGCTCGTGGCCGTGGTGCTGTTCCTGTTCCTGCTCGATTTGCGGACGGCGTTCATCTCGTTCACGGCCATCCCGCTCTCGTTGCTCGCCGCGGTGATCGTGCTCGACCACTGGGGCGCGACCATCAACACGATGACGCTGGGCGGCTTCGCCGTGGCCATCGGCGTGGTGGTGGACGACGCGATCATCGATGTGGAAAACATTTTGCGACGGCTGCGAGAAAACCGCGCGCGACCGGAGCCGCTGCCGCTGTTGCGCGTGATTCTCAATGCCTCGCTGTAATTCCGTAGCGCGATTGTCTATGCGACGTTCATCGTGGCGCTGGTGTTTCTGCCG
>DATDFH010000337.1:0-3016 GCA_036522715.1 Verrucomicrobiia bacterium | reverse complement strand
CCGTCCGCTCGGCGAGGCTGAGGACGGCACGAAGATTTACGGACGCGCGCTCACCGTTGCCGAACGACTCGGCGGCGATCGCGTGCGGCTCTCGAAGTGGATTCGTCGCCTCACCAACTGGAGCGGTCGCGAGGCGCCGCTGCACGTGTGGACGCAGCGCATCCAACATGTCGTCGAACAAAAGCTCAAGGCGCAGAAGCTGCCGGTCGTGCGCTTCGCGGACGACGAGCAGAAGTTCATCGCGCACGTCAGCCTCGCCGAGCAACCGGTGCGCGTGCCGGCGGACGCGTACGGCGTGGCGATCTGGAAGCCGCCGACCCGCGAGGTGATGCCGCCCGATTGTGCGCGCTGCGAACTGGTCAAGACGTGCCGGCAACTCGTCACCGCCACAGGCACGGCGCTGTTGTGGCGGCGGCTCGGATTGGTCGATGCCGCGGGCGTGCCGACGCGGCGCGGAGAGGTCGTCAGCTTCTTCTCCGGTTGCAACGGCCTTGCCATCGCGGCGGCGCTGGAGGAGGAGCGTTATCCCCTCGACGAATTGATCTACGACCTCGCGAACCTCGACGCGGGCTTCCGGTTTTGCGGCGAGGAAAATCGCTGGGGCGGGCGGCTCGCGATGGCCAGCCAGCGCGCCTACGGCAATCAGTCCATCACCGGCTACCTCGAAAACGGCGTGCCGCCCAAATACGGCGCGGGGGCCGAGCAGGTGGTCGCGGCGATCCACAAAGACCCGTCGAGCAAGCACGCGTGGATCAACGAACTCACCGGCCCCGGCGACATTGACCGCGTGATCATCGAATGGCGCAGCCTCTTGCGTCAGATCAGTCACGCGCGCGACCTCGACTGGGCGCGCTGGTCGGCGTTCAAGGCGATGGCCAAGACGATCGTGCGCGAAACCGAGTCGCCCACGATCACCGATCTGCCTCCGCTGGAATACCAGCAGACAAAGCGCGTGGATCACCAACTGAAGTTCCGGAGGCACTGAGTTTAAGACTGTCGTAGCCGCCGAGGTAACGAGGCGGATTCCCAGTTGTCCGCCTCGTTACCTCGGCGGCTACGATCTCGGATGAAACTTCCGGTGCACCTCGCGCAGGCGGCTGCCACTGACGTGCGTGTAGATTTCCGTCGTGCTGATCGTCGCGTGGCCGAGCAACTCCTGGATGACGCGCAGGTCGGCGCCGTTCTCGAGCAGGTGCGTGGCAAAGCTGTGCCGCAACATGTGCGGCGTGACGTTCTTCGCGATGCCCGCGAACCGCACGCGCCGCTTGATGCACAGCCACATCGTCGTATGGGCGAAGGGTGTGCCGCGTTGCGTGAGAAAGACGGTTCCCGGTGATTTCGGCGTGACAAGCCTGGGCCGGCCGACATCCAAATAACGCCGCATCGCCTCAGCCGCCGTGCGGCCGATGGGCACCACGCGTTCCTTGTTGCCCTTGCCGATGACGGTGACGAAACCGGCGTCGAGGTGGAGTTGCTCGATGCGCAGCCCGCGCAACTCGGCGAGGCGCAGCCCGGACGCGTAGGCGAGTTCGAGGATCGCCTGGTCGCGGATCAACTCCGGCGTCTCGGGCGTGAGCGGGCGGAGGAGTTGATCCACCTCGGCGGTGGTGAGCGCCTTGGGGAGATTCTTCCAGCGGGGCGGAAGCGAGAGATTCTCCGCCACGTTGACCGGCAGCAGCTTTTCGTTCTCGGCAAATTTGTAGAACGACCGGAAGGCGGCGACCTCATTGTAGATGGTCGCGGCGCTCAGCCGCCGCTTTGGATCGCGCGGCTCGGTTTCCAACTCGCGCTGGCGTTCGTGCTGGAGGAACGCGATCAGGTGATCGAGCTTCACCTGCCGCCAGTCCGCGAGGTTTTGTTTCTCCGCCCACGCGACGAAGCGGTTGAGCGTGTAGGAATAATTGCGCTGCGTGTAAGCCGCCTGCCCGCGCTCGTGGCGCAGGTGCTGGAGAAAATCCTCGACAAGCGCATGCACGAGATCAGGAGCCGCCGCCGCCGCCGCGGTTCCGGCGTTCCTCGGCCAACGCTTGCAGCTCCGCCAGCACGAGCATGTCCTTCGGGCGACCTGCCGCACGCTTCATTTGAATCAAACGATCGAGCGTGGCCACACGGCACGGCACACCGAACAGGACCATCTCCTCGGAATGAGGAAGCAGTTGATCGTAGTTGCCGGCGCCAACGACTTCGCCCAACAGGTCGAGGTCCCCGAGGTCCGTCGTCAACGTGAAGTTCAGCCCCATCCGGATGGTCTTCTCGTCCCACGTGAACGGCAGCCCTTCTGGCGCTCCGCGCAGGTAGGCGTGATGTGGCCCGAGCAGGTCCGCGAGCTTCCTAATGTTCTCCCGATCACGGGAGTAGACGACATCCACATCGAAAGTGGCCCGCGTGTTGCCATGCCCCATCGCGGCGACGCCACCGATGACGATGCATCGAATGCCGCCGCTGTTCAGCAGCTTCAGAATCTGGTCGAAGCGTGTTTCGGTCATTGCGTCGGCCCGGTTCCCGCCTTCGCACGCGATCGTTCGCCGGCACGACGAAGCTCGTAGGCCATTCCCATGAAACTCAGGAATCGTTGCGAGCGTTGCTCCGGAGTCCGCTTGAGGCTCTCGATCAACAGCGTCCGATCCACGTCCTTTTTGAAGGCTTCAATCACTGGATCGAACGCGTCCGGCGGCGGAAGCTCTTCCAATCCACATCGCACTGGCTCCGGAAGCTCACGCTCCTCCACGCGATGCGGTGCCTGTCGGTCGTGCAGTTCCATGCTGCGACGAATCTACCGCAACCGCTGCCCGACGCACGCCTGAACTAGAGCTTGCGCCCCGTCAGCCGCTCGTAGGCTTCGAGATATTTCGCCTGTGTCTTGCCGACGATCTCCGCAGGCAGGGCGGGGGCAGGCGGCTGTTTGTTCCAGTCGAGCGTTTCGAGGTAGTCGCGCACGAACTGCTTGTCGAAGCTCGGCTGGCTGTGCCCCGGCTGGTACTGGTCGCGCGGCCAGAAGCGCGACGAGTCGGGTGTG
>DATDFH010000336.1:0-18116 GCA_036522715.1 Verrucomicrobiia bacterium | reverse complement strand
TCCAACGGGGGCGCCTGTCGCACACGTGATCTCCACCTTCGCGGACCGCCGCAGCATTTCGCGGGATCGCTGGGCGGAGGCTTTAAGGCCGAAATGCTCCAGCAGCGTGGTGTTTCCGCCCGCGAAGTAATGCGCCGCGATGTCCTTTCTTTCTTTGGGCTCCACGCGCGGCTTGTCCTCCTCACCCTCAAGCGACGGCGCAAGAACCGCCGATTTTCCCCTGTAGGCCGGCATGTGACAGCTCTGGCAATTCTGATTGTTGGCGTTGAAGGGACTCTCCTGCCATTCATCAAACGTCCGCTCGATCGGAGTCGAGGAGAACGGGTGGGTCACGTTGTGGCAGGCGGCGCAAAACTCCGACTTGATGTGCAGCTCCGAATAGACGGTCTTGTGATAGGGCGATACCGCGTCCGATCGCGGGCCATACTTCTGCGGCAGCCCCTCGACATTGTTGCGAGGGGTCAAGACGTAGGCGCCGTTATCCAGTCCGGTGAGGCGGGAAATATTGTGGCAGGATTCGCAATCCACGCCCGCGAGCACCCGGTTCTGTTTGGCGGCCAACTCCGGCGATTCCCGGTTGATTTCGGAATTGATCTGCCCCGTCGTCAGTCCCGTCGGGGTATGACAGCCCGTGCAGAAGTTATCGACTTTGCCCTTGGTCGCGATGCTCGCCCGTTTCAGCAGTGCGCGATAGATCGGATCATCCCACGACTTCCCCATGACCGATTCACTCCACTGTCTATGAATGTCCTGGTGGCACGTGGCGCACACCATCGAGTTGTCGAATTGCTCCGGGGTCAACGAGCGCGAGGCCGTGGTGGCCCGGTGCGGAGGGAAAGGCATCGTCTGCGGCGCGCTTCCATACATCCCCGGGGTCGGGTTCAACCACTTCGCACCGACGCTCGGGAAGAGCGAATTCGTATAAGCCGCGATGCCGGAGGTGGCCTCTGGCGAACTGCCCGGCAACTTGAAAGGAATGACAACCTCAGGCTGGTCAGGGTTCGCTCCAGTTTTTGACGGCTCTGCACTTGCGCCGCCCACCAGAGTACACACGATGATTGCGGAAAAAACACTGACGATCGTGCCAAGGCGAGCGGTACGAATCGCTACGCAGCGCATGTCAGGGTGCGGAAAAGAAGAGGCGCGAGTGGTGAGGGTTCGCGTTCATGTGATCCACGAAACTCTTATTCACCTGACCGCCGAATGTCAAGGCCAGCATTGCGCACCTACCGTTCCGTGGACGAGATGCCGCACAATTGAAATTCCACTTGCAAGTTCTTCTCCGAAGGCATTTTCTCGTCGCGGCCCCGGTAGGGGCGAATCGATCCCGACAACCAGTGTCATACCAATGGGAGAAAGCTATGCCTGAACTAACCTGCCCGAACTGCAAATCCGAAAACACCCAGAAACTGAGCGTCATCGTTGCCAGCGGCACGAGTCATTCCCAGTCGCAAAGCGTCGGCAGCGTGGGCAGCACGGTTGGTGGAACACCCGCCTTCGGAGTCACCAGCAGCACCACCACCACGCATACCCAGTCCGCGCTGGCCAAAGAGCTGGCGGCACCCAGGAAGAAAGCGACGATCCTCCTTCTCATCGGTTTTGGATTCCTGATGCTTCTGGCATGGGGCATGTTCGGCAAGATTGGCGGAACACTCGCCGCGGCGGGCTTGGGTTACTTCGGGTTCCTGCGCTATCAGAAGAATGCCGCCTACAACGCCAACGAATACCCATCCCTCCTCGAACGGTGGAACAAGTCGTTTTATTGCCACCGCTGCGAGCACCTATTCATGGTCTGATCGCTGACCTCTCCTCGACGACGGCGGGCACGGCAGTGAAGGGCGGTTCAAGCGAATCACGAAACTGGCAAACGCCGGACACGGATTCGCCCCTCCTGAACGGAAATCATCGCACCCGCATCCAAGTCGGCACCGCACTGCTGAATCACGTATTGAACGTGCAGGGCGAGTTGTTCTGCCCGCAATCCTTCGATGCGAATCCGGATGACCGAAGGCTTCCGGGCCTGCGACAACGCCAGGAGCGCGTGGAAGTCCGCATCCAATGTGACCACAATCCGATCCTCCGCCGATGCCCGCGCCAGTATTTCTGAGTCCTCGGCTTCCGCCATCCCAATCTCAGCGGTGTGAACTGTGTCCAATCCCGCCTGCCGAAGCAGCGCCGCCGTCGAACGCGGCGTTCCCTGATCCAGAAGCAATTTCATCGGCCGTCATTTGGCCGCGGCCAGTTCAATCACCCGGTCGTCGAGATTTGCGGCGGCGTAGGCCAGCGCCTCCCGGATGTCTTCCGCCTCCAGTTCGGGATACTCGCGCTTGAGTTCCTCGCGATTGGGATACGTGGCCACCGCCTCGACCACGCGCCGGACCGTCAGCCGAAGATTGCGAATGCACGGCTGGCCGTTCATCCGCTTTGGATCACACGTGATGCGCTTGAACGTCATGACGGTAGTCTGCCCGTGCGCCTCCGAGAAATCAACCGTGCTCCGGCAGCGACACGCGTGGATCGCCTACATGACCGCCCACATCACCACCATTGGTGAAATCGAGAAAGTCACACGCATGAACTTCCTGCCCAAGCTCAGCGCCACAAAACGCGCGGCGCTCGAAAACTTCAAGGCCCCGGCGTTGTGGGCCAAAGAATGACTCGATCAGTCGAATAACAAGGTATCGGTCTATCGAATTGGAGAAGTTGGGAACTGGCCCATTTACGAGAAGTGCGGGTGGCTGAAGAAGCCGCGCCCGGACGACGCAATCGCTGACAATCCGATGTCGACGACGGCGCGCAGAGGTTCCGAAGGACT
The DNA here is from genome assembly GCA_036522715.1 of Verrucomicrobiia bacterium. Taxonomy (GTDB): domain Bacteria; phylum Verrucomicrobiota; class Verrucomicrobiia; order Limisphaerales; family JACQFS01; genus DATDFH01. Next base: position 15,301 of record DATDFH010000336.1, on the reverse strand, counting down.
GTAAATCACGTGAGGGCCGGAGCCATTTCACGTCCTCCCCAAGCTAGCTCGGTCCGAGCCAGGTGGTCCAACCTCGCAACCTTCGACCGTGAGCTTTCCTCCCCATTGGTTGCTCACAGAGCGCGACTAAGGCTCTCCTGCACCGTCATCTTCTCGTATAGGAGTAAGTTCTCACAACTTTATTTAGAAGAGTACAGGTATCGAGATTATAAATCGAATCCTCAGCATTCAGTGTGATCTTCGAACCGTCGGCTGCTACCAGTCCTGTGAATGAATGTTCGGTCCTATCTCCCCAACATCGCACCTCCTTCGGATCAATGTGATGGGAGATCATCTTTCCCTTCAATCGTGAACCTTCGAAAGTAGCGTAGAACCCAATGTCCCCGGCGTGCCATCCGTTTTGTTGGGCTGTCGTACTCGGTTTAATTTGGATCATAGTCACAGACTTACCACTCGATCTAAGCTCCATGATGGAACCTGACTCGCTCGCCCACCTTCCTTCCAAACGGCGAATTGGTTCCAGCAGTTCTGCTTCCACCTCCAAAGCAACCATCTTACGTCTGACCTGACTAGCGTCGGCAGCAGTGGGGTTCGCCTGCAGGTAGAGACGAAAATTTTCGATCGCAGAATTAGGATTACCGGTTTTTTCTAGCACCAAGGCGAGATTGAAATAAGGCATATCCCACCACGGCGCAGCATTTGAGGCCTTTTGAAACTCCATGATCACTTTGTCGAATTCAGAGTCGGAAGCCGCGTTCTTGAGCAAGGTTTCGGCGCGAATTGCAAACCGCTGTGCCTCCTCTGGTATCGCCGGCCGAGGTTCCGTCTTCTGCGCTACCCGAATGACCTTCTCGCGAATGCGTATATTCGCTGCTGCCGGGATTGGGTTCGGCCAGCTACGAAGCGCCGCGACATAATGTCGGAGCGAATCGTACAATTGTCCCGCCTGATCGGCTGCATCTCCTGAATGTTCTGCCGCTATGGCTTCATCTGTCTTCGTTCGGATTTGCGCTTGTCTACGGGCTTCCGCTTCCACTTGCTCACGGGCTCGCTCGTTTTGAGCTTCGCTCGAAACACTCGGACGACGACTAGCGCCACTTTGTTGGCCTCCTTGCGGCGGGAGCTTCGGCTGCATCAGCAACGGGTCCAGTGCATCGCAGCCAACCAAGCCTGTGGTAAATACGGCCACCGCGACAAATGCGCTGGCCCGCGGCGTCCGCCATTTTATGAATTCTTCTTTGCACAACATAGCCTGTGCTCACGGTATAATTGTCGGAAGCGGCAAAGCAGTAGATGCTGCCTCACGAATAAGCCGTTCAGCTTCAGCTCGAAGTTGCTGTTCTGCGTGTTCCATCGCTTCGACCTCTGCAAATCTCAATCGGTCAGAAAGCTTCTGTGCCTCAAGCCGCGCCGCTTTTTCATCAAGGCCGCCTTTGACGAGCTGCTCCATGAGCTTCTGTCTCTCCGGCTCAACACTGGCATACCCCTTGGCAAATGCCGCCACTTCCTCGTTTCGAATGCGGGCGAACGCCTCTTTCCATGCGGCTGCATATTCCGGCTTCTGAAGTAACACCTTCATCGCTGGATTCAGGCGTTCGTGCTCCATGCCCACCAAGCCGGACCTCAACTGTTTTGCTTTTTCCGCCAACGACTGAATGTGATCCCAAGCCTGTTTTGTTGCCTTTTCGTCGCCGCGTCTCCCGGCTTCGAAATAGTCTACGTATGCCTTGTCACTTTCCCGCCATACTGTTTCAAGTTCGGAACGCTTCACTCTCTCAGCCGGCGATAGCTTCGACGCCGTGTCAATTACGGCATCAGCGTCCAATCTGCCTGCGTTGGGCTGATTCTGTTTCTCCTCTAGCCCTTTCACTATCGCCGGGTCAACCGTTGTTGTTTTCGTTCCGCGCAAATCAACGACCGATGAGTCACCGAACTCAATCTCCTTCGGCTTCAATGGCGCATCCGGCACCGAGACAGCTACGCTTGGGGGCTTAACATCGGTCAACCCGAAATTGCCCGTTACCGGTTTGAACGTCAAATCCGACGAACCGCCTCGGCCGACGCTGTCAAACGCACTGTCGTCTACTACCTTCAATTGGCCGATCATCCGTTCTTTCGCCGCCCCAAAATCTTGCCGCCTCTTTTCTTCTTCCTGAATTGCGTTCGCGGTCTGGCGTTCTACTTCCACACGTTGCGCCTCCTGTTGTTGACGAAGAAGTTCCGCCCGCTGACGCTGGTCTTCCGCCTGTTGCGACTGTTGTTGGAAACTAGGAATGCTCAACGGAACCGTGGCAGCACTCGTGCCTCCACTTGACCTACAACACGCGTTTTGGTGAATTTGAATCCAATTGTTCTCGTGAGCGGAGTGCCCAGGATTGACTGGCCAACTCTTTCCGCAACATCTGCAATACCAATTGCCGTATGCCGCTGACGCCCACAAGATCGCAGCCGAAGTGATTGCAAGGAGAAGGTGTTTCATAGTCTTTTCACAGCGTGTTTCATCAGGAAAAAGAACCGCCCGAGAATTGTCGATCCGGTCGGGGAGCCCCGGGGCGCATCTCTCTCTCCGGTGCACACGTAGTTTCGGTACGCTGAACCACGGCCCCAAAGACGACAGTCTCTGTCTTCATGGCAAGAAAGGGATCGAATTTGTTACCCGCGTTTAGCCGGAAGCTGAAGCTCATGTCAATCCAAATCATCGGGAAAAGCCCTTACTTCTTGCCCTCGAAAGCGCTGTATGGATTGTAGCCTCGCCGTGGTTCTCAGCCTGAATTCTCGGACCGATCCGATAGGATGATGGATACAGCGCGCTTGGTATGATGTCTTTTTCCGAGGCAGTGCCGGACACGGGTTGGGCAGTTGCGCGGATCGCTTGCGCAGTGGCAGGTCCAGTCCGTATCGGCTCCGGTTCGACTGCCGAAGTTCGGATTTGGGCGTCGGGGCACGGGTTTTCAGCCTGACAGCACGCGAATTCCCCTGAGGAGCACCGGTTTCGTCCTGCGTCGATTGGGGTTCACCTTGCGCGGTTGGAGGCGGGTCTCAAGACGGTGGCAGCAAGCCTGCTTCCCTTCCGGGCACGGGCCAAGTTGCCCGAGACAAAAACTAAAACGTCAACCGACAACAAAACTATGCCCGAATCAAACTCCACTCCCTCGACGCCCAAGCCCGCGCGCAAGTCGCGAATCAAGCGGTCCGCCCAGGACCAGCAGATCGCCAATGAGATTTCCACGGCCGAGCAGGCCATCACCGGCGCAATGGAGCAGACGGATGTGCTCGCGCGGTTGAAGCCGCGTTCGTATGACGAGAAGGAGTTGAAGAAGGGACTTTCCCTGCAAGAGGCGGCGCAGGAGGCCTTCAACACCCGCCAGCAACGCGCCGGCACCGCCGCGCAGGCCAAGCAGATGCGCGACACGGCGGAGAAGACGGCGCGCGAGCAGTTCAGCGATTATCGCCAGACCTGCCAGGCGAATTATCTGCGCCGCGACGATCGCAAGGCGCTGGGCGCCAGCGGCCGGGTGCCGACGGACATCGAGAAGTTCATCACCACGGCGCGCGCGGCCTACACCGCGGCGGGCCAGGTGCCCTACGGCGACACGCTGGCGGTCTATGGCTACGACGAGGAGAAGCTGAAGGAAGCCTTCGTGGGCCTGGCGTCGGTGGCCGAGGCGGAAGGCGAGTATCGCGCGCGGGCCGGCGAGGCCAAGGGCGCGACGAAGGACCGCGACACAGCGCATCGCGAGATGAAGAAGTGGTTTGGGAAGTTCAAGAAAATCGCGAAGCTGGCGCTCAAAGGCCAGCCGGGGTTGCGCGAGATGCTAAAGATTTGAGGAGGGCGAGGCATTCGCATTTCGCGAAAAACGAGCTGCCGGCGTAAAAGCCGGCAGTTTCGTTTTCATAGCCCGCGAAATGCGCGAAGGGCGCGAGAGGGAGATGAAGAGATAGTGATGAGGTTGAGCGATTGAGACGCGTTCGGAAGGCTTGCGTCCCCTGCCCCGCTTCAGTCGTGTAAATTCGCGTCTGTTCGCGCTTCAACCCCATCCGCCTCGTCCCCGCAGTTTGGACTTTGAAGTTCAGGCGGCGGATTCAACACTGCGCTCATGCGGATTCAATTCCTCGGCGCGGCGCGGACGACCACTGGGTCGATGTTTCTCCTCGAAGTGAATCAACGAAAGCTGTTGCTCGAATGCGGTCTTTTCCAGGGGCATCGCGGGGAGTCCATCGAGCGCAATTGTTGTTTCAGCTTCAAACCGGCCGAGCTTGACGCCGTGGTGTTGAGCCATGCGCACATTGATCACTGCGGGAATCTGCCGAATCTCTGCAAGCAGGGTTACACGGGGAACATCTATTGCACGTCGGCCACGCGCGATCTTGCGAGCATCATGCTGGAGGACTCGGCGCAGATTCAGAAGGACGACGCCGCGTTCGTGTCGAAGAAGCGCGCCAAACGCGGCGAGCCGCCGGTGGAGCCGCTCTACACCGCGGCGGACGCGGAAAAGGCGATCCGGCAGTTCGTGTCGCTCAATTACGACCGGCCGATCAGCGTGACGGACGGCGTGACGGTGACGTTTCGCGACGCGGGGCACATCCTCGGCGCGGCGCAAGTGGTGCTCGATGTGCGCGAGGGCGGGCGCAAGTTCCGCTACCTGTTCAGTGGCGACATCGGGCGCGGCGGTGATGACATCCTGCGCGATCCAGAGCCGGTGGAGGACGTGGATTTTCTCCAGGTGGAAAGCACTTACGGCGACCGGTTGCACAAGGAGAAGGCGCTCTCGAAGGATGATCTGGCGCGGATGATCCGCGAGACGGTGGAGCGCAACGGCAAGGTGATCATCCCGGCGTTCAGCGTCGGTCGCACGCAGCAGATCGTGTATGAGTTGAACCAGCTCAGCGAGGCGGACGCGATTCCGCGCGTGCCGATGTTCGTGGACAGTCCGTTGAGCACGAATGCGACGGAGGTGTATCGGTTGCACCCGGAGTGCTTCAATGAAACGATCTACAAGTTCCTGCACGAGGTGGCGAATCCGTTCGGGATGGAGAATCTCACCTACATCCGCACCGCGGCGCATTCGATGAAGCTCAACGATCTCAAGGAGCCCGCGATCATCATCAGCGCGTCGGGCATGGCGGAGGCGGGGCGCATCCGGCACCACTTGCGCAATCACATCGGGCGCGTGGAGAACCTGGTGCTGTTCATCGGTTATTGCGCGGAGCACACGTTGGGCGCGCAGATTCTGTCGGGCCGGTCGCCGGTGAACATCTTTGGCGAGCCGTTTGCGGTGCGCGCGCGGGTGGCGTCAATCGATGCGTTCTCCGGGCACGCGGACAAACTGGAGTTGCGTCGCTACGTGCGCGCGTTGACGGGCGACATCAAGAAGGTGTTCGTGGTCCACGGCGAGGAGCAGCAGAGCCTGGCGTTTGCGAAGACGCTCAAGGAGATGCTCCCGAAGGCGGAGGTCAAGGTGCCGGTTTACACGGAGAAGGCGGAGGTTTGAGCGGCGTCTCACCGCGCGGCGGTGCCGCTACTGCTTCTCGTATTCGCCCTTGCCAGTGCGCTTGAGGACGGTGAAGCCGGCCTTCTTCGCGTCGGTGACCGAGAGCGGCTTGAGCTTCATCGGCGAACTGAAACCGGAGATGAGTTTGCGCACGGGCTTCTTGCACAGCGGGCAGACTTTGAGCGGCTCGGCGCTGAGCGGTCGGCGCAGGGCGAATTTGCCGCCGCAAACTTTGCAGTCGCCTTCGCACAGTTCGTATTCGTAGATCGGCATATTCCGCGGGGCAAAATCCGAAGTGCGAGGGGCGAAGTCAAGACGGCCGCGTGGAACTGAAATGCGTGTGACATTTGCGGCAACGCATCTGCAACTTGGGGCCGCCCCAAAGGAGCGATTCCGGTAAAAGAAATAGCACCAGTGGTCGCAGGAGGTTCCTCGGCTTGGTCCAATCAACCGATGTCTCAACAGAACCGCAATTAGGGCACGGAACGGATTTCTGCGCGGAAGCTTTAGGTTCCATGCTCTTGCTCCGGGCATTCCACCGTCGTGAATTTACAGCCTGAAATTTGTAACTTGATAGCCGCCTCCTTTACTCCGCCAGACACGCGGCGAAACCAGCGCGCAGTTTCGCTTCGTCGAGTTCCTTGCCGATGAACACGAGCTGGCTCTGGCGTTTTTCGCCGACGTTCCAAAGCCGGTCCGGTTGCGCCTCGAACATCATCTGCACGCCTTGGAAGACGATCCGCTTGGCCTGGCCCTTGACGTGGAGGATGCCCTTGCTGCGATAGATGCTCGGACCGAGGTCGTTGATCACGTCCCCGAGCCACGTCTCGGTTTTCTTCAAGTCGAGCGGTCGCTCTTCGGTGACGACGAATGATTTCACCGACTCGTCGTGCTTGCCGTGGTGATGACGTTCGTGCGTACAGTCCGGGTCATCGCAATGCTCGTGATCGTCGGGCGCAGCGGCGACCTCGAACGCGCCACCTAACTCGCGCGCCTTGATGCCGAGGATTGCGCCGACGTCGATCTGCGAACGTTGCGTGCGGTGAATCTTCGCGAGCTTGTTCATCTGCCGCAGCCGCCGCTCGATGCGCGCGAGGTCCGCCGGGCTGATGAGATCGGTCTTGTTGAGCAAGATCACGTCGGCGAAGGCGATCTGCTGCGCCGGCTCGGGCGCATCGTCGAGTTCCTTCTCGATGTGCGCCGCATCGACAACGGTCACGATGCCGTCGAGGCGCAGGGTCTTGGTGACCTGCGGCTGAAAGAACGTGTGCGCGACCGGCATGGGATCGGCCAGTCCCGTCGTCTCGACCAGCACGTAATCGAATCGTTTCTGCTTCTGGAAAAGTCCGTTGAGGCTCTTGATCAGGTCACCGCGCACGCGGCAGCAGATGCAGCCGTTGTTCAACTCCACGATCTCCTCGTCCGCGCCGACGACGAGCTGGTTGTCAATGTTCACCTCGCCGAATTCGTTGATGATGATGGCGCACTTGTAGCCGTGGTCTTGGGAAAGCAAATGGCTGAGCAAAGTCGTCTTGCCCGCGCCGAGGAAGCCGGTCAGGACCGTGACCGGGATCGGAAGTCTTTGTTTCATCGTGGCGAGTCTGCCAGAACGCGGTGCGGATGGTGAAGAATTTCCAACGTCTTCCTTCATGCTCTTTCTCTTGCTCCTACTCTTGCTCTCGCGCCGCCGAAGAAGAGTAAGAGAAAGAGTATGAAACTGCGAGGACGCGCGCATGATTCAACCTGTCCAAACCCGCCGCGCTCACTTAAGTTCCGCACCGATGCCGCTGGTGCGCATACTCGTCGATGGCTACAGCCTGTTGCACGCCTGGCCGGAACTGGCGCGGGGCAAGGCGCGCCATTCCGCCGCCGCGCGCGACGAGTTGATTCATGTCCTCACCCAATATCGCGATGCGCTGCGCACGCCCATCACGGTGGTCTTCGACGGCGCCGGCGCACCCGCGGGAATCACTCCCCAGCACAGCGCGCCGGAGATGGAGGTCCTCTACTCACGCGACGGCCGGTCAGCGGACGATTTGATCGAGCGCGCCGCGCACCGATTCCAAGCCTACGGCGAAGTGCTGGCGGTCACCGACGACTACGCGGTGCGCGACACAGTGATTGGCTTCGGCGGGATGGCGGCAAGCTGCGACACGTTTATCGCCCAGGTGCGCACCGAGCTTGAAGCGTTGCAGTCGGATTTGCAGAATCACAACCGACGCGAGCGGTCGCGTTTCAAAGCACGCGCCAGAACATGAGATTGTTGACCGTCATCTTTGGATTGTGTTTGGCAAGCTTGCTGCCGGCGGGCGCGGCCGAAACCACCGCGCCGCTCCAGGAAGGCCACCGCTATCTGTTCGTCGTGGACACTTCGGCCAATGTGGGCCGCTGCAAGGAAGCGGTCGAACGCACTGTCCACGATCTGGTTTCTTCCGGCATGAACGGCGAGATGCAGCCAGGCGACGCCATCGCCATCTGGACGTATCGCGATCAAGTGAACGAGATCGGCTTCGCTCCCGCGAAGTGGACGCCGCCGATGAAAGAGAAACTGGCCAACGCCGCCGGGCAATTTGTCGGAAGCCTCAACTACGACGGCAACTCGTTCATCTATCGCGCGCTGGTCGAGATGCTCAAAGTCGTGCGCGCGTCAAAGTCCGTGACCATCCTGCTGATCAGCGACGGCACGGAGACGTTGCAAGGCACGCCGTTCGATCGCTATGCGAACATGATTTACCTCAACGACGCCGCCGAGGCGCGCAGGAAGAAGCAGCCGTTCGTCACGGCGCTGCTCGCCGTCGATGGCAAGATCGTTGGTTGCACCGTCAGTCACGGCGGCGCGACGATCACACTGCCGCAGATGCCGGAGTCCGTGAAGGCAAGACTGCTTTCTGAACGGGAGGCGGCCCGCGAGGCGGAAGCAAGAGCGAAGAATCCATCCTCCACGGCACAACCGATGCCCACTCCCAAACCGGCCGCAAAGGAGTTGCCGAAGAAGACGAAACCAACCCCGGCCCAGCCCGCTGAGACACCGGCGCCCGCGCCGATGCCAACGACCATCCCAACCCCCGTTAAGACGTCACCTCAACCCGCCACCACTGCGACCAGCCCCGAGCCGAAGGCCGACGTACCCGCGCCGGAGCCAAAGATGAAGACACCCGCGCCGGTTGTCGCCTCAGTCACCCAGCCAACCCCGGCCCCAGCCGCACCCACAGCGACGCCGAGCGCCGAGGTGACCGTTGCGATGAAGCCCGCACCCGTTCAACCGCCACCAGTGGCCGAGCCGGAAACTGCCCGCGAAACTTTAGCCAAGGCGCCCGCGAATGAATCAAAGAAGCTCGCCAACACCAAACCGAAGCCGAGGCAGCTTGCCGCCATTCCAGCGCAGGAAGGATTCAGCCCGATGCGTTTCCTCATCATCGGCGTCGGTTTGCTTGTCGTCGCTGGAGTGCTCGCGATTTACATCGTGCGCAGCCGGCGACGAACCCGCAATCCCAGCCTCATCTCCCGCGGGATGGGGCGTTGAGCATGCCGATTCGCCTTCACGCAATGCGCAGCCAGACCGTTTTCAAATAGCCCGGCTCTCCGCGGCTGATGGGAAAGTCCGGCGGTTGCGGGACGTAATGTTCCTGAGTGATGCGGCGGCCCGTCTTCGTAATTGCCGCATGGATTGTCGCGAGAAACTCCTCTGGCTTGAGTCGCGCGGCGTTCGTGGAGGCGAACAGCACGCCGTCCGGCTTAAGCACCGACAGCGCCGTGGTCACGAGCCGGCCATAATCGCGCTCGGCCTGAAATCTCCCCTGCTCCTTCGACTGCGAGAACGTCGGCGGGTCGAGCACGATGGCATCAAAGGCGCGGCCTTTTTTCGCCAGCCGACGCAGCCAGTCAAACGCATCGCCGAAAATGAAGTCGTGCACGCCGGGATCGAGGCCGTTGAGTGCAAAATTTCGCCGGCCCCAGTCGAGATATTTTTTTGAAAGATCGATGCTGGTGGTGTGCGCGCCCGCCAGAGCAGCGCAGACGGAGAATCCGCAGGTGTAGGCGAAGGTGTTGAGGACGTGAAATTCGGAATGCGGAGTGCGGAGTGCGGGATGAAAGAGCGGGAAGTCCGCGGCCACGTGGTTGATCAGGAAGCGCCGGCGGTTGTCGCGTTGATCCAGGAACAATCCAACCGAGTAACCTTCGGCAAAGCTCAACTCAAACCGCACGCCGTTCTCGCGCACGACGAACCGCTCCGGAGCCGGATTTCCGAGGCAATGTTGCGGACCGAGATCAACTGCCGCCTTCCCGCGGACCTGGCGGTTCAACAGCTTGTGATACGCGCCACGCAATGACTGCTCCTCTATCATCCGCACCAGCGCCGCGCGTTGCGCATCGGTCAACGGCGGTTCCGACTGCGACAACAAGAAGTCGCCGAGCCGATCGACGTACCAGCCTGGCCAACCGTCTGACGCGCCGTGAATCAGGCGATAGGCGTTGGTCCCGGTCGGGTCGATGATTGCGTCGCGGAGTTGCCGCCGCGGATCAGCGTTGAAATCAACAGGAGCGCGAAGTGAAACCTCTTCGCCTGTGGCCGGATGTTTGAAGCGCAGTTCTTCTGCGTGCAGACAGACGCGCGGCCACGGCGAACCGCCATAAAGTGTGTCGCCAAAAATCGGGAACCCGCTCTCGGCCGCATGAACACGAATCTGATGCGTGCGTCCCGTGAGCGGCTCGGCAGTGACAGCTTGGAGTCCCGCCTTCAGGCGGTCCGCTGCGCCGGCTGAAGCCGGGACTCCAAACCGCGTCTCCGCCAGTTCACCGCGCGCGTCACTGGCGTAACGATCACCTGCGCGCGCGACGCGCGACTTCACGATGAACTCGCGGCGTGCCACCGGCCGATCAGTCAACAACAGGTAGCGCTTTCCCACTTCGCGCCGCGTGAATTGTTCCGTGAGCGATCGATTCGCCAGCGGCGTTTTGGCGAAAACCATGATGCCGGAAGTCTCCTTATCGAGCCGGTGAATGATCGCCAGCGAAGCCGAACGCGGCTCGCGATGCCGCAGCCAGTCGTAGATGCCCTCGCCCGCGTACGGCGACGGCGCGTGGGTATTCCAACCGGCGGGCTTGTTGACCACCAGCAGGTGCTCGTCTTCATGCAGCGCCAGTGTCCCGATTGGGGGCACCGCAGATTGCTTGGATTCAAAGCTCACGTGTAATCCCGGCCCCATCCATTCTCAGGTCTTGAGCAGCACAAGAACTGCTTTCGCAGGCAAGTGACAGATTCAGGAATCGGGCTGGGCCAAGGCTACGCTGCTGCCCGGCAGTCCCGCAACATGCGCACGAAACGAAAATTGCGATCAAGTTACGCCTTGCTGGCATGGTCGCTGGGCGTCGCCCTCTCCACCGCCGGCGCGGCGGACGTCCATTGGACTGGCGGCGCCGGCGACGGTTTCTGGACCAACAAGAACAACTGGTCGACCACGAAGGTTCCCGGCGCGTCGGAAAACGCGCTCATTGACCTTGGCGGAACCTACACGGTGACCCTCAATGCCACGACTGCCGTGAAGAACCTCACCGTCGGGGCTGCAACCGGCAAGCAGTCTCTCGCGATCACCACCGGAGCTCTCAGCGTTGCGACCGCCACGGCGGTACTCGGCAACGGCGTGCTGAATCTCAACGCGAACTTCACCGCGGGTGGAACGGGAAACATCCAAGGCGAGTTGAATTGGACGGGCGGCCAACTCAGCGGCCCTGGTATCCTGACGGTCGGGGCTTCGGGCCAGATGAATATCAGCGGGACCAACGCCAAGGCTCTCGCTGCTGGCGTGGTGAATCAGGGAATCATTACGCTGCTGACAACGAACTTCGCCGCCACTTCGCAAGCGGCGCTCACCAACAACGGCCTGTTCGTGATCCAGACCAACGGCGCCGTCGATTTCGCCGCCACCAACTCGCGGTTCGTGAATTTCGCGACGCTCAAGAAATCGGCCACTGGCGGCTCGGCGGCCCTCCAAGTCGGCGGCGTCTTCAGCAACACCGGCACCATCCTCGTCGAAGGTTCCGACCGGCTTGAACTCTCGGGCAGTTCGGATGCCGCGATGACCCTCGCGGCCGGGACCACGATCCCCGGCCCCGGCATGTTCGCGCTGACCGGCGGATCATTGACCGCTGATGCGACGCTGAACGTCAACGGCACGTTCGAGCTCTCCGGCGGCACGCTCCACGGCTCGCCCACGTGGACCGGAACGGGAAGCGTCAACTGGATCGGTGGCGCGCTGAACGTCGGCACGGCGACTGTCGCCAGCGGATTTTCGCTCAACTTGATGGGATCTGGCGGGAAATCCTTGTCTGGGCAACTCACCAGCGATGGGACGATCAACTGGCTGGGCACGGGCGCGTTGAACGGCTCGGCCGGAGCGAGGATCGGGAATTCCGGAATTCTCCTGCTCCAAACCAACTGCACCCTCGGCGGGAACGGGACGTTCATGAACTCCGGAACGATTCTGCGGCCTGCGGCAAGCGGCACCAACAGTTTGAACTGGGGCACATGGGCCACCACCAACAGCGGAACCATCCAGGTCGAGTCCAATTCAATCCTGAGACTGATCGGAAGCGCAACAGCTTCATTCCTCGACGGAACTGTTTTGACCGGCGGGGGAACGATTCGCCTCGAAGCGCCTCTGCGCGGCAACCGAACGATCTTCGTCGGCGGCGCCATGGAACTCTTCCGCGCCACGATTGTAGGCGATACTTTGTGGATCGGGCCCGGTCAGTTAATCTGGAACTACTGCCAGTTCACGTCTGGATCGAGCACCTTCGCCTCAAACTTCCAGGTGAACGTGGTTCGCAATACTGGCCTTACAAACGCCTTCGACGCGAAGTCTGTCCGTGACCACCGGATGACGAACTACGGGACGATTGATTGGGCGCCCGAGGCCGTGCAGATGGAAATGGTCACAACGACAACCAACTCGCTAATGGTTAACAACGGCGTCGTGATCGTGCGGAGCAACTGCGTGTGGGCCGGGAGTGGGGGTTTCGTCAACAACGGCACGATTCTGGTCCCATCGAATAGCGGGGTAGTGACTTTTGGCGCGGGAAAATTCACAAATAGCGGCTCCCTCATCGTCGAAACCAACTCCACGCTGACCACCTATGACTACGTGCATTACTCGCCCCCATACTACCCCGACACGATTTCGCTGCTTACCGGGACAATAGTTGCTGGTGCCGGATCCACTCGCCTTTACGCCAACTCGATCACAGGCGGAGGAACGATCGCAGTCGATGGTGTTCTGGAAATGCACGGAGGGCCAACTACCGGCGATTTCCTCTGGACCGGACAAGGTACCTTGAATTGGTATTTGCCGTTTACGCTTGGAGGGCACTTCACGTTCGCTCCCGGTTTTCGGTGCGTATTCGCCAATACGACGCCTACGAACCAACCTGGACCGCTTACCGTTTCCGCATTCACCCTCACCAATCACGGAACGGTCGTCGTGAAGGTTGGGAATCCGTCCTTCACGGGCTTCTCAAGCATCGGCGGCAGCGCCATCGTTAACGACGGGTCGCTCTCCTTTGAATCGAAGTGCGACTTCACCGCCACTCCTGGCACACCACAGTCGAGTCTGATCAATCTGCCGGGCGGCACGCTCGTGAATCGCACCACGCTCACCTTCAATGGCTGGCAGTTCGACAACTCGGGAACACTCGACCTCCAACGCGGCTCCTTCAGCTACAACTCCAACTACATCCCCTCCGCGACCAGCATGCACCGATTCAGCCTGAACGGCGCGACGCCAGAAACTGACTTCGGACAGTTGGAGGTCGGAGCATTCAACCCGAACGGCACTTTGCTGGTCACGGTGACCAACGGACTTGCGCTGACCAACGGCAGCGCGTTTCCACTCATCAATTACACCTCGCACTCCGGAACATTCACCGCCGCGCAGTTCCCGGCGCTGCCGCCGGAGCTGAATTGGAAGCTCGATTACGGCGCCACGAACCTGACCTTGCGTGTCGTCTCCAGCCCGGCGATGAATGGGCTGCAAACATTGGGCGGCGGCGGGTTTGAGTTCACCCTCAACGGCTCGCCCGGCAGCGCCTACGAGGTGCTCGCTTCGACGAATCTCGTGGACTGGATCACCATCCAAACCAACAGCCCCTTCACCGGTACGCTCATCTTCGTCGATCCCAACGCGACAAATTTCAGCCAGCGGTTTTATCGCGGCCGGCTGTGGGATTGAGCGGCTGTTGGTCGAAGCAGGCGGGCGGACTGAGTGAATTCTTACTCCTTCTCTTACGCTTACTCTTAATCTGTGTCTCGTTTCGGAAGAGTAAGAGAAAGAGTATGAGTAGGAGCGGAGATCGAAGTCACCAGAAGTGCCACACCCCCTTCCACACGACCCACGCGCCGACGAGGAGGTTCGTGATCGCGTGCGCCGTCATCGCATCGCCGAGACGATTCTTGCGGATCACCAAGCCTTGATAGGCCAGGCCGCACAGGATGCCCGGCAGCCATTCGACATGTGCGAAGCCGAAGACTGCCGACGTGATCAACAGCGGCCCGATGAGGAACTGGCCCAGCGACACCGATTGGAAATCCACCTTCGCGAGGTAGCGATAGACGAATGAGCGGTAAAACGCTTCCTCCAGCGGCGGCACCACGAGCACCGACCCGACAAACCGCACGGCGATGAAAAACCACGCCAGTCCGCCCTGGCTGAAGTGTGCATGAGGATTCCAGTCGGGCGAACTCGCGGCGCCACTCGCGTTACTCAACCCAAGCGCGCGGACCAGCGCTTCCGCCGAAGGATAATGCCCGTCCAGTCCCACCCAGGCGACGAACACGGCCACGCCGACGACCACCGCCTCCCAACTCCACGCCCAGCGCATTTCGCCCACGTGCCGCCACATCAACGCCAGCATCCACACGCCGAGAATCGTCTTCGCGAGATAAAGCCAGAACTGCGACGTGTCGCCAAACCGTCCCTGTCCCGCTGTCAGCAGCACAAACAGGAGAAATGGCACGACGCGGACCAGAACGGGAGAATCAGTGACGCGCCTGAGAAGTGATCGCACCGCGGAATCAAATCGGAATCGGGTGCGAGTTGGCAACTCGGATGTTCGGGGAACGCCCTCACGCCGGACGCCTCAGTGCAGCTTGATCTCTTTCGTCTGGCCCTCGAATTCCAGCGTCACGGTCTGGCGGTCGATCTTGGCAATCTTCACGCCGTTGATCTCCTCGCCCTCGGTGAGATTCTTGCCGTTGATGAGCACCGTGGAATCGCCGACGCGATAATAGATGCCCTGCACTTTCACGGGTGGGAAACTGCCGGCGCCCGCTGGCGTTGCAGACTGCTTGTTAAAGGCGCGCGTGATGAAATTTCCCTCCGAGTTGCTGCCCTCCGGCTTCGACGCGGCTGCGTTCTTCACGCCGGCGGCGGTATTGGCCCTCGCTGATTGGTCGGCGGCCACAGGTTGGCAATTCGCCGCCGGCTTGCTGCCCGGCATGAGCGACTTGGCCGAATTTACCAGTGTGACCAAATTGAATCCGCTCGCTTCGAGGCGGCTTCGCCACCAGACGCGGAAGCACCAGCCCGCCGTCGAAAGGATAACCACCAGCACCAGCGGCAGAAACACCGAGCCCGCGCGCGAAGGCCGCCCGTCTTCCACCGGCCGCAGGTTCGGCCCGGGTGCTGCGGGGGAACCGGCAGCGGCAGCGGCCGGCTTGGGTGCGCGTCCGGCTTGCTTCAGCGCGTCGTTGATGAGGCTCATACGTCGATGTGACCTTCGAGTTCCGAGATGGCGATGTTCACCAGGCGGTAGTC
>DATDFH010000335.1:0-12364 GCA_036522715.1 Verrucomicrobiia bacterium | reverse complement strand
GGACGTCGCGCGCGTGCGCGCCGCCGCGAAGGCGCGCACCGAACCGTGGACGGTGGACGAGTTGCGCAACGCGCTGCCCCAGGCACCGCTCACCAATCGCCGTCAGTGGAAGCTCGCTGCAAGTCACAAACCCGAGCTGCTTCCCAAGTCCGTGGACGGCAGCGTGGGCACGCGCTGGGACACGGGCAAGTATCAGGTGCCGGGCATGTGGTTCCAGATCGAGCTGCCGCAGGAGACTCCCATCGGCGGCCTGTTGCTCGACACGACCGGTTCAAACAACGACTACCCGCGCGGTTTCACGGTGGAATTGTCCAGCGACGGCAAAGTCTGGAGCCCGCCCGTGGCGAAGGGCCAGGGCTCGAACGCCGTGACCGAGATTCAGTTCGCTCCCACGAAGGCGAGATTCATCCGCATCACACAGACTGGCGCGGCAAAAGGAAATTACTGGAGCATCCATGAACTCGACGTGCTCGAACCACCGAGCAAGAAGGTGATCGCCGCAAAGCCGGGCGACGCCAGCAAGCCGAAGGTGAGCTTCGAGTAGCGCAGTAGCCGACGACGTGAGGAGGCGGAACAAACTGGACAGCCGCCGCCAGCCCCGTTAACTCGGCTGCTGCAAGATGAAGTCCGCCGTCACCATTTCGCTCGTGCCTGAGACGAAGGGCGGGCCGTTTGTTCTCTGGGATGGACTTGCCGATGGATTCGCCCGCGCAGCCAAACTCGGCTTCGACGCCGTGGAGATCTTCCCTCCTTCCGCCGAGGACCTTGATGCGCGAGAGATCAAAAAGCTCTGCGAGCAGCACAACTTGAAGATCGCCGCCATCGGGACCGGCGCGGGTTGGGTGAAACACAAGCTCCGCCTTACCGATCCCGATGCCACGGTGCGCCGTCGAGCGCGGGAGTTCATCGGAGCCATCGTGGATTTCGCCGGCAGCTTCGGGGCGCCGGCAATTCTCGGTTCCATGCAGGGACGTTGGGAAGGAACTGTGACGCGCGAACAGGCTCTGGCGTGGCTCGCCGAAGCACTGGAGCAACTCGGCCCGCGCGCTCACGCGGCAGGCGTGCCCTTCCTCTACGAGTTTCTGAACCGTTACGAGACGAACCTGTTAAACCGTGTCGCCGAGTCGCTCGAATTCCTCAGGCCGTTTCGCACGCAAAACGTGAAACTGCTCTGCGACCTCTTCCACATGAACATCGAGGAGGCCGACATCGCCGCCGCGCTGCGCCTTGCGGGACCGAAGCTCGGCCACGTCCACTTTGCCGACTCCAATCGCCGCGCCATCGGCATGGGCCACACCGACATGAAGCCCATCATGGCCGCACTGCGCGATATTGGTTACAATGGCTTCCTCTCCGCCGAGATCCTGGCCATCCCCGATTCACAGGCCGCTGCGGCGCAGACGATCAAGGCTTTCAAACTGTTGGCTGTCTGACTACGGATTACTCGTCATGCTGAAGCACCAACT
Organism: Verrucomicrobiia bacterium; assembly: GCA_036522715.1. Classification (GTDB taxonomy): domain Bacteria; phylum Verrucomicrobiota; class Verrucomicrobiia; order Limisphaerales; family JACQFS01; genus DATDFH01. The sequence continues at coordinate 10,898 of DATDFH010000335.1, read as the reverse complement.
CATCCACCCCAAGATCAACGACGTCCTCGGCCGCGCCGGGCACCACGCGAAGATCCTCATCGCAGACGGCAATTATCCCGCGTCGTCGAAGAAGGGGCCGAATGCCGAGGTCGTTTGCATGAACCTCACACCCGGCGTCATCACTTGCACGCAGGCATTGCGCGCGGTGTTGAGCGCGATCCCGGTGGATCACGTGAACACGATGGGCATTCCCGCCGACGATCCGTATGCGAAGTTCGGCGAACCGCCCGTGTGGGCCGAATACAAGAAGGCCCTCAAGGAAGCCGGCCTCAAGCTCAAGTTGGAGCCGATCATGAAGTGGGATTTCTACGCCGCCGTCGAATCCCCCGACCACGTGTTGACCATCCAGACCGCCGATCAGGCGTTGTGGGCAAACGTGCTGCTTTCCGTCGGCGTGAGGACACCCTGATCTGACCCGTGGTCCCGCACGCGTCATCATCGCTCCCACTGAACCGCCGCGCGTTTCTTCGTCGGAGCGCACTGGCGGCCGGTGGGGCATTGGCCGCGGTCACGGAAGAACCGTTTGCCCAGGTGCCCGGTGAACGGCCACCGCGCGGCGAGGGGGTGGAGGTTCTCAACCCGTGCACCCGCGTCCCCATCGGCCTCATCATTGACGACTCGACCTGCCTGGTGAACTTGAACCGCTTCGCCGTGCCGCAATTCGCCACGGCGTTCGGCGGTGACTCGAACCGTTACACCGCTCTCAACTGGCGCGAGTGGCCGGTGGAAATTCCAGACAGCTTCGTGCGCAAGTTCGGCGAGTGGTGCGCAGAACGCGGCGTGAAGGGTAAATACAGCATCGTCCCCTATCCCGCATGCGTTGGCCGGCTTGACCGGATGCTGCCCGGCTGGACGCAGCGCGAACTGGAGCAGAGCATCGAACTGGTCCGCACGCTGATGCTGCCGAACTGGGACATCCACCCGGAGATGGTCACGCACACACGTGTGATCGATACAAAGACCGGTCACCCGCAGCCCGAAGTCACGCCGAGGTTCATGGAGAACTGGGAGTGGACCACTGGCCGCAGCGTGGACGAAATCGCCGACTACATGGCCTACGCGTTGCACATCTTGAAGAACATCGGCCTGCCGTGCGAAGGCATCACGACGCCCGGGGGTTTTGGAAACAAGGCGCGTCCGCAGCTCGCGCAAGCTACCTTCCAATCCGTGCGCGAGGTGTTTGGTGCTGAAATCCCCCACTACTTCCGCGACCTCTTCTCCGAAGGCGACAAGAGCGTCGCGCCGCTCGTCCAAAACGCCGCCGGCCTCGACGGCGCCGACCCGCGCTGCGTTGTGCACACCATTGCCTGCACCGGCGACTGGACGGGCGGATGGGACGCGACCGAGCCGGCAGGCGCGGACAAGTTCATCACCGCCGACGGCAAATCCGGCCGCATGGTGGACGTAATTCAACGCGGCGAACCCGCGCTGATGCTCGCGCACTGGACCGGTATCTACCACAACGGTCGCGAACTCGGCTTCAAGATCTTTCAGGAGGTCGTCCGTCGATTGACTTCCCGCTTCGACAATCTGCACTGGATGAAACTCAGCGAGGTCGCCCGCTACTGGGCCGCAAAGGAACTCACCCGCATTGAACGCAACGGGAACACGGTGACCTTCCGCTCGCCGTTCGCGTGTCCGGAGTTTACAATCCGCATCGCTGCGCACTCTGAGAGACCACCGATCCTTCGTGTCAGAGGTGAGCCGACGGCACTCGCAGAAGTCTCTGCGCCGCTGAAATTGAAACCCGGCACATGGTACGGTGGCGGGAACGCGACCCTCGCTTGCTTCCCCCTTCCCAGGGGCACTTCACGACTTACGCTCAACTAGTGGTCCCCGAATGGATACTGAACACCAAACACCGAAAGCTTCCGGATGAAAACCCGCCCCCTCGGCAATACCGGCTTGGAACTTCCAGTCCTCAGCTTCGGCGCATCGTCGCTTGGGCAGGAATTCCGCAGCGTGAAGCTCGACGAAGCGCTGCAAAGCGTCCGCGTCGCACTCGACTGCGGGCTGAACTTCATCGACACCTCGCCGTTCTACGGACGCGGCATGAGCGAAGTTCTGCTGGGCATCGCGCTGCGAGGCGTACCGCGCGAGAGCTACACGCTTTGCACCAAGCTCGGCCGCTACGACCTCACGCACTTTGATTTCTCCGCCAAGCGCGTCGCCGAAAGCATCGATGTGAGCCTGCACCGCCTCGGCACCGATCATCTTGACATCGTCCTTTGCCACGATATCGAGTTCGTGCCGATGCAGCAGATCGTGGACGAAACCATTCCAGCGCTGCGCAAGATTCAGAAGTCCGGCAAGGTGCGCTTCATCGGCTTCAGCGGTTATCCGCAGAAGATTTTCCGCTTCATCTGCGACCAGACGGACGTGGACTGCGTGTTGAGCTACAACCAATACACGCTCCAGAACACGCGCTTCGCCGACGAGACCATTCCTTATCTCAAGGCGAAGGGTGTGGGAATCATGAACGCCGGGCCGTTTAGCGCGCGCCTGCTCACGAACGCTCCCCTGCCCGCCTGGCTGAAGGAACCGGAAAACGTGAAGGCCGCGGCGCGCCAGGCTGCGGCGCATTGCGCGAAGAAAGGCGTGGATATCGCGAAGCTCGCGCTGCAATTCAGCCTCGCCAACCCCGACATCACGACGACCATCAGCGGCAGCGCGAATCCGAACAACATCCGCAACTGGGCCAAGTGGGCCGCCGAGCCGATCGATCAGCAGTTGCTCGCCGAGGTGCTGGAAATCTTAAAGCCGGTGAAGAACCTCGGACACGTTGAAGGACGGAAGGAAAACAACTAGCCTGCGGCCACATGGAAATCGCCGATTTCATCCGCCTCGGGAATCAGCCGCCGGCGCTGCGTTTTTTGATCATCGGCGGTTGGGCGGTCGGAGCACATGGGAATCCTCGTGCGACCTTTGACGTGGATTTCATGATCCAGCGCGCCGATCGTGACGAGTGGTTCAAGCGCGCATTGGAAGGCGGCTTGAAGCTGTTCCGCGAGTCGAGGACGTTCGCACAATTCACCCAACCCGCCGGCGACGGCCTCGACCTGATGTTCGCCGACGACACCACCTTCGGAAAAATGTGGGAAGCGTCCGAGGAGCGGACGTTCGGCGTCGTCAAAGCGCGCGTCCCGTGCCTGGACCACCTGCTGGCATTGAAGCTCCACGCGCTCCGGCAGAATCTGTCGCACCGGACTTCCAAGGACGCCGATGATGTGGAAGTATTGCTCCGGCGTCACGAAATCAACCTGCATGATCCTCATTACGAAGCCCTCTTTCTGAAATATGGAAACCGGGAAATTTACGAAACCTTCACCCGAATCCTCCGCAATCCGTGACGCGGCACGGCCGAGCCTCGATTTCGACCTGCCGGACCCGGAAGGCTTCGCGTCCCTGCCCACCTGGGTTTCCCTCGAGCGAATGATGAGCGGAATCCGTCAGATGCGCGCGTGGTTCCCGGCGGGCATTCCCACGGCGGAGGAGCGCTGGCGCGCCAAATCGAGCCAGGAGTTTAACCTCTGATGATTTTAGCCGGCCGTGTGATGCACTCCGACCGCAGGGAATGTTGGTTAGAAATCGACTGACTCTTTTTCATGAACGCCATCCAACTCGAAAAACCGCAGTTGTTCCGCCGCATTCAAATCCCGGAGCCGCCGCTGCCGGCCGCGGGCGAGGCGCTGGTGCGGATTCAGCGCATTGGCATTTGCGGGACGGATATTTCGGGTTACCTCGGCAAGATGCCGTTCTTCAGCTATCCGCGGGTTCCGGGGCACGAACTCGGCGTCGAGGTGCTCGCGGTCGGCGCGGGCGTGACGAACGTGAAGCCGGGTGAACGCTGCTCGGTGGAGCCGTACATGAATTGCGGCCAGTGCTTCCCGTGCCGCACGGGCGCGACGAATTGCTGCGAGAATCTCAAAGTGCTCGGCGTGATGATGGATGGCGGGATGACCGAGCGCATCGTCGTGCCCTCCCGCAAGCTGCATCCGGCGAACAAGCTCACGCCGGAGCAATGCGCGCTGGTCGAGACGTTGGCCATCGGCTGCCACGCGGTCAACCGCGGCAATCCGCAGCCGGGCGAGCATGTGTTGGTCATCGGCGCGGGACCGATCGGTTTGAGCGTGATCGAGTTCGCCAAGCTTTCGGGCGCGAAGACGATCGTGATGGATCTCAACGAGCAGCGGCTGGAATTCGTGCGCGCGAAGATGGGCGTGCCGGACACAATCCTCGCGAAGGGCGACGGCGCCGAACTCGACGCGCTCAAGCAGATGACCGGCGGCGCGTTGGCGCAGTGCGTGATCGACGCCACCGGGAGCAACAAGTCCATGAGCGGCGCGCTGCAATACTGCGGCTTCACGGGGCGGCTCGTTTACGTCGGCATCACGCAGGCCGAGGTCACGTTCCCGCACGCGCCGATCATGCACCGGCGCGAGTTGACCCTGATGGGCTCGCGCAACGCGCTGCCGCCGGATTTCACGCGCATCATCAAGCTCATCGAGGACGGTCGCATCGACACGCGCCCGTGGATCACGCATCACGCGAGCTTTGAGGACATCATCGAGAAGTTCCCGTCGTTCACGAAGCCGGAGACTGGCGTAATCAAGGCGGTCGTGCATGTGGCATAGGAGCCGAGGTCACGACGCTCTGACTTTCGCGGCGAATTGAAGTGAGCCTCCTCACGTCGGCTGTTACGAACCGGGAACATGCGCATCGATTCTCATCAACACTTCTGGCGGTACGGTGCCGCTGAGTATCCGTGGATCAGGCAGGAGTGGCCGATCCGCCGTGACTTTCTCCCGCTGCATTTGCAGCCGCTCCTGTCCGCCACCGGACTCGACGGCTCGATCGCTGTGCAGGCGCGACAGACGTTGGACGAATCGCGCTGGCTGCTCGAACTGGCGGACCAACATCCGCTGATCAAGGGCGTCGTCGGCTGGGCGGATTTGCGCTCGTCGTGTGTCGAGGAACAACTCGCCGCGTTCGCGAAGCACCCAAAATTCGTCGGGGTCCGCCACGTTGTGCAGGACGAGCCGGATGACAGCTTCATGCTTCAACCCGACTTCCTCCGCGGCCTCGGCACACTGAAACAGTTCAATCTCACCTACGACATCCTCATCTTCCCGAAGCAACTGCCGGCGGCGATCACGCTTGTCGGAAAATTCCCTGAGCAGTCGTTCGTGCTCGATCACATCGCCAAGCCGTTCATCCGCGATGGCACGCTCGCACCGTGGCGCGAACAGATTCGTGAGCTGGCAAAGTTTCCAAACGTGTTGTGCAAAGTTTCCGGCATGGTCACCGAGGCGAAGTGGAGCGACTGGAAGGCGGACGACTTCAAACCGTATCTCGACGTGGTCTTCGCCGCGTTTGGCGTGGAGCGCTTGATGTATGGCTCCGACTGGCCGGTGTGCCTGCTCGCAGGCAGCTACGAGAAGGTCTTTGCCCTCGTGCATGATTACGTCGCGCCGCTCTCGACCGAAGCGAAGGAACAATTCTTCGGCGGCAACGCCGCGCGATTCTACGGCTTGACGTGAGTCGGCAAAAATTGCGCCGGCGCCACCAAGAATTCAGACTTCCCCCGGCGCGGCGCTCTCGTGCATTCTTGCCGCAGACAGCAACACCGGTCCCGCGGCGGGTCCGGCGTCGTCACGAACGGCTATGAAAGTTTATCAACCTGCGGACATCCGGAACTTCGCCATCGTCGGCCACGCCTCGTCGGGCAAGACGTTGCTCGCCGAGGCCATGCTCATGTGCAGCGGCGTCATTCACCGCATGGGGAGCATCGCGCAAGGCTCGACGGTGTCGGACTATCACCCGGGCGAGTTGCAGCGGCTCATTTCCATCCACGCCACGCCGATGCACTGCGAGTGGCAGGAGAAAAAACTCAACTTCATCGACACGCCCGGCTACCTCGACTTCATCAGCGAGAGCCTGAACGGATTGCGCGTGGTGGATTTCGCGCTCATCGTCATCCACGCCAATCACGGTATCAGCGTCGGCACCGAGCAGGTGTGGGATTACGCGACGCAGTTCGGCATCCCGAAAATCATCGTCATCAATGCGCTCGACAAGGAGCACACCAACTTCGACAGACTGCTGGCCGAGGTGCGCGAACGGTTCGGGAACCAGATCTTCCCGATGCAAATCCCGATCAACCCCGGCCCCGGCTTCAATCAGATTCTCGATGTGCTCCGCAACGAAGTGGTCACCTACCCGGCCGATCGTTCGGGCAAATACCAGGAGGTCCCCGCGACCGGCGAGTGGGAGGCGCGCGTGAAGGAACTGCACAAGGAACTCATCGAGCACATCGCCGAGAGCGACGACAAACTGCTGGAAAAATACTTCGACGAAGGCGGGCTGTCGGAGGAAGTGATGCGCACGGGCATTCATCCGGCGTTGCAGAAGCGCGTGTTCATCCCGCTGTTCTGCACGTCGGGCGAAACGAATGTCGGCGTGGCGCGGCTGCTGGATTTCATCTCGAAGTTCGGTTCGTCGCCGGTGGATCGTCACGCGGTCGATGCGCTGGACGGCCGCGGCGCGGCGGCGCAGGTTGAACTCACGTCGCCCGAGCCGGTAGCGTATTCGTTCAAGACGCTCACCGAGGCGCAAGGCGGCGACCTGTCCTATCTCCGGGTCTACTCCGGCACAGTCCGAACGGGGATGGATCTTTACAACCCCGACCGCAAGACCACCGAACGCATCGGCCAGCTTTTTGTGATCAATGGCAAAATACGCGAGGCGGCGGACGCGCTGCGGGCCGGCGACATCGGCGCGGCGGCGCGGCTGAAAGACACGCACACGGGCAATACGCTGTGCGACCCGAAGCATCTCGTCACGCTGCCGAAAGTCGCGTATCCCAAGCCGCACATCCACGCTGCGCTCAACCTCAAGGCCAAGGGCGAGGAAGACAAAGTCGCCGCCGGTCTGGCAGCGTTGCACGAAGAGGACCCGACGTTCCTCTACCACTTCGATTCCGAACTGCACCAGACGGTAATCTCGGCGCAAGGGCAATTGCATCTCGAAGTGTTGCTCGACCGCTTGAAACGCCGCTACCGCGTGGATGTCGAACTTCTAGCACCGAAGGTCCGCTTCCGCGAAACGATCCGCGCGAAAGGCGACTCAAAATACCGCCACAAGAAGCAAACGGGCGGAGCGGGACAGTTCGCCGAGGTCTGGATGCGCATCGAGCCGTTGCCGCGCGACAGTGGCGTCGATTTCAACGAATGCCTGACCGGACAAAACGTGGACCGCACCTTCGTGCCATCGGTCGAGAAGGGCGTCAACACCGCGTGCTCCGAGGGCATCCTCGCCGGCTACCGCGTCACGGACGTGAAGATCGAATTTTACGACGGCAAGATGCACCCGGTGGACTCGAAGGACATCGCGTTCCAGATCGCCGGTTACTTCGCGTTCAAGGAAGCCTTCGCTGCCGCGCGCCCGTGCATCCTCGAACCGATTCACACCATCGAGGTGCGCATCCCCGAGGACTGCATGGGCAAGGTCATGGGCGATCTCTCGTCGCGCCGCGGACGCATCCTCGGCATGGATTCCAACGGCACGAAGCAGATCATCCGCGCGGAGGTGCCGGCGATGGAGTTGCATCAATACGCGACGATCCTCCGCTCATTGACCGGGGGTCGCGGGATGCACGACGAGGACTTCTCGCGCTACGAACAGATGCCGGCCGAACTGGAAGCCAAAGTCGTCGCCGAAAGCAAGAAGGCGAAGGAACTCGCCAACGGGCACAAGTGATCCGTTTGGCAGCGATCCAGATCAGGGTAAAATGAAAGCGCAGGCTGAAGCCTGCGCTTTCGTAGAATCAATCGGCGTCCGTCCGGCTATTTCTTCTTTTCCTGAGCCGGCGGCGGCGTCACCGCTGGCGTGATGGCTGGGGCGCTGGCGTTGAGTTCCTTGACGATCTCGTCGGTGATGTCGTTCTCGCCCGAGGTGTAGATGAGGATTTTCGTCTGGTTGACGCTCTCGGCGGCGCTGTCGATCACCGTGGTGAAGCCCTTGGCCTTGGCTTTGGCGTTCACGAGGTCGGTGACTTCCTTGAGAATGTTGTCGCGCAGGCGGCGCTGCTGCTCGGCGAGCGTGGTGCGCGACTGCCGGTCGAACTGCTGGACGCTTTGCTCGATCTGGCGGATCTCCAGCAGCTTGTCCTCGGCGGACTTCTTGCGCTTGTCGCGCTCGGCGGCGGCGACGGCCTGGTCGTTGGCCTTGTCGAGGAGGTCCTTGTATTCCTTGTTGGCCTTCTCGTAGTCGTCAATCATTCCCTTGCGGGCCTTGTCCAGATCCCCGGCGCGCTCCTTCAAGTTCGAGTCGGCCTGCTTGGTCTTCCAATAAGAATCGAAGGTCTTCTTCAGGTCGATGATGCCAATCTTCTGCTGGGCGGCAAGCGGTCCGGCAGAAACGAGAAGCGCCGCGAGGGCGATGGTCAGTATGTTGCGATGCGTCATGTGTTGTGTGCTTTAGAGTTCGCGGGTGTAGCCTACGCCAAACTGAAATTTGCCGCTACCCTTGTTCTGCGGGTCGCTGGTGATCGGAATTCCGTAGTCCAGGCGCAACGGGCCGATGGGCAGGTTGAGGCGGATGCCGAAGCCGAAGTTGTCATTGTACTTGCCGGTGTTGAAGGTGCCTTCGCTGAAGCTGTACGGGCTCTTGAACACCATGCCAATGTCATAGAAGAGCGCGAAACGCAGGCGGTCGATGATCGGCATGCTGTATTCCACCGAGCCGAAATAGTAGGTGTCGCCACCCAACGCCTCGCCGAATACATCCTTCGGACCGACCTTGCGATACTCGAACCCGCGCAGGCTGTACAAGCCGCCGAGGTAGTAACGATCGAACAACGGAACATCCGCCGTGTCGTCGAAGGCTTCCGTCACGCCGACGCGGCCGACGACTTCAAGCACGTGCCCCGGCGCAAAGCCCTTGAAGTACCACGCCGAGCGCAGTTCGAGCTTGTAGAAATTGACGTCGCCCCCCAGCGGGCCGCCGGCGACCTCGCCCAGGATTTCAGTACGCTGGCCGCGGTTGGGAAGCAGCGCGCTGTTGCGCGTGTCGTAGGCGAGTGAGGCGCCCACCTTGGAAACGATTTTTGTGCCCGCCTCGTTGAGCAGGTTGGTCGAGACGGCGTTGGTCGTGTCGAAGCGGATGCCCGCGCTCTCCAGCGTGTAGCTGACGCTGCCGATGAGGAATTCGCTGCCCAATGCCTTGGTGAGACTGAAACGTGCGCCGGTCCGGCGCTCATTGTAGAGCGAACTCTGGAAGTTCAGGTCGCGGTGGTACAGATCGACCCCGAGCGCAAGCTTGCGTCCGAGGAACCACGGCTCGATGAACGACAACAGGTAGTCCTGTCGCTGCGTGCCGATCTGCGCGCGCAGCCGGAATTTCTGGCCGCCGCCGGTGAAGAACCACGGGTTGAACAAATCAAAGTTGCCCTGGCTCACTTCGACGAAGCCGACCAGGTTGTCCACCGAGCTGAAGCCCGCGCCGATCGAGAAGTTGCCCGTGCTTTTTTCATCGACGCCGATGACGAGGTTCTTGCGGTTGGGCACGTCGGTGGGTTCGGGTTTGGCGTCGATCTTCTCGAAGTAGTTCAGGCCCGTCAGGCGGTTGGTGCTCAGCTTCACGCGGACCATGTCGAAAATCTCGCCGGGCGACACGGCCAGTTCGCGCCGGATCACGCGGTCCTTGGTCTTGGTGTTGCCCTTGATCTCGATCTTTTCGATGTACGACGCCTGCTTCTCCTCCACGTTGAAAGCAAGGTCAATGGTCCCTTTTTCCGTGTTGGGAACCTTGGTGACGCCGACGCGGGCGTCGATGTAGCCCTTCGAGCCGTAGGCGTTCTCGAAGAATTCAAGGTCTCGCGAGAGCGCCTTCGGCGTGAAGATTTTGCCGACACCCACGGGCATCCGCTCGCGCAACCAGTCATCCTTGAACAGCGTATTTCCCTTGAACGCGATCGAGCCGATCTTGTAGCGGACGCCCTCAGAGATGATGAACCGGATGGTCAGCCGCGTCGGTTGCGTGTAGTCGAACTGGATGTCCTTGATCGTGAAATCGATGTAGCCCTCGCTGCGGTAAAAATCCACCAGCGTCTCCTTGTCCTCCTCGAACTCGTCGTCCTTGAGTTTGCCGCCGTTGGTGATCCAGGAAAACATGAACCACCGGCGCGTCTTCAACAGCCCGCGGAGTTTCTTCTGCTTGTAGGCGGACGCGTTGACGAACTGCACGTCCACCACCCGCACCTTGGGCTTCTCCACAATCTCGAACGTCGCCGTGCCGCGGCCGGCATTCTCGTCGATCGTCACGACGTATTTGACTTCGGTGCGCTGGTAGCCCTGCTTCTGGTAATACTTTTTGATCTCCTCCGCGTCGGCAAAAAGCTTCCGCTCATTCAGCGGTTCCCCGACCTTCGACGCGCACTTCGTGACCAGCTTGGAACGCTTGTACTTCTTGTTGCCCTCGAAACGAATCTCCGTGAGCGTCGGCTTGCCTTGGACGACGTAAGTGAGGATGACGCCTTTCTCGCCCTGCTCCTCGCCGATCCGGATGTTGTAGAAGTAACCCGTCGCGAAAAGATTGCGGACGTCATCATCAGCCGTCGTGCGGAGATAGGGTTCGCCGACCTTGATCCGGATGTTGGCGCGGATGAGTTCGTCACTCGCCGCGGGAGGGCCGACATGCTTGATGTCGATGCGCTCGACGATGCGCGAAGGTACCTGCGCGCCCGCTCCAAGGGCGGAAAGGCAGATCGCAGCCAGCAAAACCCAGACGCGCACTGTGGAAAATCTCATTCGCTCAAATGTCCGCCGGCACATCGTCCGTCCCAACCTTCGCGGCGCTTTCAAACCGCGTGTAACCCT
>DATDFH010000334.1:0-2001 GCA_036522715.1 Verrucomicrobiia bacterium | reverse complement strand
CCTGCCGATGCCGTGCGCAGTCCAAGCTTCCGCGAACTTTGCCGCTGGCGCGATGCGGGCGAATTGAATGCCGCACAGATGAGCGTCTTCGTGAAGCCGCGTCCGAGCGAGGAGCTTTACGATCTGGCGGAGGACCCGACGGAGTTGAAGAATCTCGCTGCCGATCCGCGCTACGAAAAGGCGCTCGCGAAGATGCGCGCCGAGTTGGACAAGTGGATGCAGGACACCGGCGACTTCATCCCGGCCGTGCGCACGCCGGACGAGTTCGACCGCGAAACGGGCGAACCGCTCCCCGCCCGGCAACGCCCGCGCCTGCCGCAGAGTCCGGATCGGACCTACTGACCGGCTAGCGGCCAGCCTTCGACTTCTGCTCCGCCCGGATTTTGAAGCCCGACAGACTGCGCAACGGGAACGGCGGCGGCGAATCAGGCGGCAACGACGCGAGCACTTGCCGCAACTGTTCGCGTGCAGCGGCGGCTTTGGGCGTTGCGTTTGCAGCGAGATCGTGAACCTCGTCGGGGTCGGCGTTCGCGTCGAACAGCCGGCCATCGGAGTAAAGCTTGAAGCGTGTATCGCGGACGACGCGCGTGGTGTGATACTGGTTGAAAATCCATTCGCGCGGCGGCTTCGCTCTCGGCTCACCACGGAGCATCGCTGCGAAGGAACGGCCGTCGAGCACACGGTTCTTCGGCAGCGGAATCCCGACGAACTCGCACAGGGTTGGAAGCACGTCCGAAAAATCCGCAAGCGGCAGGGTGCGCCCGCCGGGAATCAGCTTGGGATTGTTGGCGAGCAACATCACGTCGCCGCCGGCTTCGGTCAGCGTGTAAAGTCCGCCACGCACATCGCGGCCGTTGCGACGCGCGGTGAGTTCTTTCTCGGTGCCGTTGTCGCTGGCGACGAAAACCAGGGTGTTGTCGCGCAGCTTCAGGTCGTCGAGCGTCTTCACGAGTTCGCCCACAAGTTTGTCCGCGTAGCGCAGCATGTCGGCGAACATTTCGTGATGCGGGCGGTTGGTGCTGAGATTCAGCGGCGTCGGGACGACGGGTTCCACGAACGATTTTCCGTGCGTGAGCACCATCGGGTAGTAGAGCAGGAACGGCCCGTCGCGATGCCGGCGCAGAAAATCGAGCGCGAAGGATTGCAGCACGTCCGGGCCGAACTTGCCTGGATGCGTCTCCCGGTGGCCATTGCGGATGAGGACCGGGTCCCAGTAGCGGCTCTCGATGTTCCGATTGAAGCTCGCGAGTTCCTCGTGCGCCTCCGCGCGAACGAGCGCGCGAAATTTCTCCATCCCCGCGGTCCCAACACGATTGCTGTCGATGCTGCCCGGCCACACGAGATGCTCATCGAAGCCGTGTCGGCGGAGCACGTCCGGCTCGTCGTAGAGGTTGTTGATTTGCCATTTGCCGCTGATGCCCGTGGCGTAGCCGGCGTCGCGGAACGGCCGCGCGAATGCAACCTCACGCGCAGGATCAAGTCCGCCGCCGCCATAGAGCGCTGCGTCATGATGCAGCGTAAATCCAGAACGCAACAGATAACGCCCCGTCAGCAGCACGCACACCGACGTAAAACAGAACTGGATGATCTCCGCGATCTTCGGCCACGACGGCAAAACGCTCGCACAGGCGAAGGACTGGGGAACGGTGGTCATCGCGGAAGTTGATCTCAACAAGCGCCTGCACTGGCCGAGCCTCGGCGACTTCAAGGCGGAGATTCCCCATCACCGTCCGCCGTCCAGTGGCGACACCGCGACGGCGGGCCGATGAATCTCCCATTCCGGTTCGCCGGCCTTCTGATCGCCGGCGTGGCGGGCTTGCTCGCGTGCGTCGAAGCGCGCGCTGCTGCGACCTCCCGGCCGAACATCGTCTTCATCCTCCTCGACAATGTCGGCCAGGAATGGTTCGGCTGCTACGGGAGCGAGGAGCGTTGCACGCCGAACATCGACCGGCTCGCGAAGACGGGCGTGCGCGTCGAGCATTGTTACACCCCGCCGGTGTG
>DATDFH010000333.1:0-2038 GCA_036522715.1 Verrucomicrobiia bacterium | reverse complement strand
GTGACGATCGTCGTCAACGCCATCCTCAGCGGCGTTTATGTCACGTCTGCCACGGTGAGCAGTTCCGCCACGGACCCGAACTCCGCCAACAACAGCGGCAACGCGACCACTACCGTCTCGCCGCCAAACGTCAACATCGTCGCCGCCGGCGCCTCGCTCGGGGCGGAAAGTTTTTCGCCAGCCAACGGCGGCGTGGACATCGGCGAAACCGTGACCGTGACGCTGCGCTTGCGGAACGCCGGCAACGTGGCCAACACGAACCTTGTTGCCACCCTCCTCGCCACCAACGGCGTCACTTCGCCCAGCGGCCCGCAGATTTACGGCCAGCTTCAGCCCAGCGGCCTGACCATCGGCAAGGACTTCTCCTTCACCGCCACCGGCACGCCGGGCGGCACGGTCAGCGCGACGCTCCAGCTTCAAGATGGCGCGAGCAGTCTCGGCCTCGTCGCGTTCAACTTCGCGCTGCCCAACACTGTCACCTTCTCCAACACCGCCGCGATCACCATCCCTGATTCCGGCGCCGCCTCACCGTATCCGTCCACCATCAACGTCTCGGGCATCACCGGGCTGGTCGGCAAAGTCACCGTTACGCTTTCCAATTTGAACCACAGCTTCATCGCGGACGTGGACGCGCTGCTTTACGGACCGAACGGCCAGAAGGTCATGCTCATGTCCGACGCCGGCAATCCGAACTCCGTCGCCAATACGACCGTGACTTTCGATGACGCTGGCGCAACGCTGCCGGAGAACGGACAAATCCTCGCCACCGCCTACGCACCGGCCGATTACGAGACCGGCGATGCGTTCCCCGGCCCCGCGCCCGTCGGCCCCTACGGCACGGCCCTCTCCTCCTTCAACGGCAACGGCGCCAACGGCGACTGGAAGCTCTTCATTGTGGACGACTTCAACGGCGACGGGGGCAGCGTGGCCGGCGGCTGGAGTCTCTCGCTCACGACGATTTCGCCGGTCAATCAGATTGCGGACCTCGCGTTGAGCGGCGTCGGCGTACCTAATCCGGCGCTCGTCGGGAGCAGCCTGACTTACACGTTCACCGTCACCAACGTCGGCCCGAACGCCGCCACCAGCGTCGCGTTCACCAATGTCGTGCCCGCCGGCGCAACGCTTCTCGCCGCGAGTTCCTCGCAGGGTAGCACCACGACCAACGGCAACACCGTCATTGCCAGCCTCGGCTCGATTATTGCCGGCTCAGTCGCCACCGTCACGGTGACCGTGACGCCAACGGCCGCCGGCTCGCTCATTAATACCGCAAGCGTCGGCGCCAGCGAGAATGATCTGAACCCGGCTAATAACTCCGCCTCCATCACCACCACCGTGAATCTGCCGGTCGCCGACGTGGTCGTGAGCAAATCCGCGCCGACCAACGCCGTGCTCGGCAGCAACCTCACGTTCACTGTCACCGTTACCAACAATGGCCCGCAGACCGCGCTCAATGTGTTGGTCAGCGATCCGCTGCCCGCGGGCCTCACGTTTGTTTCCGCGACCGATGGCGCAACCAACTCTGCCGGCACCGTCTTCGCCCCGCTCGGCAATCTCGGCGCAGGCTCGGCCAGGACTTTCACCGTCACGGCGACAGCGGCCAGCATCGGTTCGCTGACCAACATTGCCACGGCCTCGACTGGGTCGAGCGACACGAACTCGGCGAACAACTCCGCCAAGGCGATTATCGTGGTGACCGCGCCCGCACCGAACATCGTCCCCGCCGGCGCGAGCTTGGTGACCGAGAACCACCAGCCCCCCAATGGCTCGGTTGATAACGGTGAGTCGGTTACGGTTTCTCTGGCACTCTCGAACAATGGCACGGCCAACACCGCCAACCTCATCGCCACATTGCAGTCCGGCGGCGGCGTTACTTCGCCCGGCGGCTCGCAGAATTACGGCGCGCTCACGCCCGGCGGACCGGCTGCCTCCCGCAATTTCTCCTTCACCGGTGCGGGCACCAATGGCGGCGTCGTCACCGCCACGCTGCAACTTCAGGATGGCCCGAACAATCTCGGCACGGTCGCCTTCACCTTCAGCC